>JAAZCR010000248.1 GCA_012513195.1 Bacilli bacterium
AGCGCTAGCCCCTGCTCTTGGAAATTCAAGGATTAAGCCACTAATTAAGTTTAAAGCCATCATGATTTGGCTGAGATAGCCTAAGAAAGCGATGATATTACCAGCGTTATATTTTTCTGCAATTACATCTAAACCACCGATATATATTACAGCAACGACACAGAAATTAGTCACAAACTGGAAAATAGGTGAGTTAAGGGAAGTAATGATGTTTGCTTTAATAGTGGTATCTTGTAACTCATTGATATACTCATCAAATTTGTCAATAACATACTCTTTTCGATTAAATGCCTTAACTACACGAATATTTTCGAGGTTTTCCTGCGTGAAAGTGTTTATGTTTTCAAGCTTTTCTTGCACTAATCTGAATTTAGGAAAGGACTTTTTGATGATAATGTAATTAGCGATAAACATAAATGGTATTGCGACTAACAAGGTGATTGCAAGTTTTGGACTTAAGGTTACAACCATGAAGATCGCACCAAAGATTAATATCGGTGCTCTTAAGAAGGTTCTAAGTATCGTTCTAATCATCATGCGAATGATGTTTGTATCTGAGGTTACTCTTGTTATGAC
This sequence comes from Bacilli bacterium, assembly GCA_012513195.1. Classification (GTDB taxonomy): domain Bacteria; phylum Bacillota_I; class Bacilli_A; order Haloplasmatales; family Haloplasmataceae; genus JAAZCR01. The sequence continues at coordinate 577 of JAAZCR010000248.1, forward strand.
TTTACCAACTTGAAACTCATCTAAATTTGTAAAGGACATATTTAATGATTTTGTGAATGTTTCAATTCGTAAATCATTGGCCACCTCGTTACTAGCCACGTTTGAGAAATATTGACTTAAGTATCCAAAGACAACACTCAAAGTAGTAAATAATAACATCATTAAACTCATTTCAATGACTTTCGGTAGGTTCTGATCAGTTATACCAACAACAATGATATTACCAGATGTCTTTGGAATTAGTAGTAGAAAATATACTTCCCCCAGCATGAATAGTGGAGGTAAGATAGCAACATACCAATAGCGTTTTAAGTAGCCCATTATTTTTAGTAATTTCATAGCGTGCTCCCTCGTTGTGTTATTATTTCATACATATATAATTTTAACAATTATTAAATATTAGTCAATTGCATCTTAAAAAGAAAAAGATATTAATTTTTTCACGAAATTTGTTGGTAATTAGTAGTTATAATTTATTTTTGTAGAATATTCACGCTATGTATATTATAATTAAGTTAACTATTATTTAAAGGGGGTATAAGCCCTTGGAACAAATGGATTTTAGCCTATATATAACCATCTTTTTCGCGGTTTTATTTGGATTTGCGGTTTTACTAGGTTTTATCCGAGGATTAAAGAAGTCAATTTATTGGCTAATTGTGATGATTATTTACTTTGGTCTCTTTTTCTTAACCCTTGACATTGTCGTTAAAGCAATATATACAGTTAATATTCCCAAATTAGGAGATATATTAGGTAGTTTCAATCAAGAGTTAAGTGGAGTGACAACCATAAAAACAGCGCTTGAGACATATATTAAGTTGCAAGTGCCAGATGAATACGCAAGTATTCTAGCTCGAGATCATGTAAAAGACTTAATAAATTCTGTAGGATTATTTGTGCTAAAAATTGCTTACACAGTACTATAC
>JAAZCR010000249.1 GCA_012513195.1 Bacilli bacterium
AGAATAAAGTCGTCTTCATAAGCGAAATCAATGGGTTTATCTTCAGGTAGAAAGTCGACATCTTCATCACTAAAGATGGGGAGTTTTAGTTCATCGTGTTCTTGTAATGATACAGAAAAATCTTGTTTTACATTTATTCCATTAAGATAAACATCTTTACTCATTCTTAATTGATGGATGAGTTTTTTTGAACAGTGATAATATTTAAGTAGATCTAAGATTGTTTGGTTATGAAAATCTTGAGGAATGGTTAATACTAAATAATGTGCTTCTTTTCGATAATCCATAGTACCACCTAGATTATTTGACATTTACATATCTTTAGTTTACCATATGAAGTAAGGATAATAAATGCGAGGTGCGAAAATTATGAAATTCTTTTTTCAATCATCCATCGAATGGCCCGAAATTGATGTTCAAAAAGTCTTTAATTTTATAATCACTTATGGACTAAGAATTATTTATGCATTAATCATCCTTTTTGTTGGTAGAAAACTAATCAAATGGTTGATTAAACGCATCAATAAACATTTAGATAAGTCCCATGTTGATACTTCTCTTAAGACATTTTTAGCACCATTAATCAACATAACACTTAACATCCTGTTAGTTCTATCACTAATTGGGATGTTTGGGATTGAAGTTACCAGTTTTGTGGCGATTTTAGGCGCTATAAGTTTATCAGTAGGTTTAGCTTTTCAAGGTAGTTTGGCTAATTTTGCGGGTGGGGTGTTGATTCTTGTCTTAAAACCTTTCCGTGTAGGTGATTTCATTGAAACTAGTGCATATAGTGGAACTGTCAAAGAAATTCATATTTTCTATACAATATTAACTACAGTGGATAATCGAAAAGTAATAATCCCTAATGCGAATCTATCAAATGCGAGTTTAATCAACCATTCCTCCTATCCTTATCGAAGATTAGAAATGAAGTTTTCCTTTACGATGGATAATGATATCAATAAAGTCAAATCAGTGATTGAACAAATTATTAATGAACAAGATTTTGTGTTAAAAGAACCAGCACCTTCTATCTTCTTTAGTGATATGAATCAAAAGAGAATTAATATCAGTGTTTATGTATGGGTTAATAATCAGGATATGTTGAAAGTGCAGGATGAGTTAATGTTTAAATTTAAAGAGGCTTTCGATAGGGAAGGATTAATCTTAGCGTAATATCCAATATAAAAAGGGACTTCACAGTCCCTTTAGTTATTTTCTAAGAATTCATAAATAATATCGAGAGTTTCTTCGCAAACTTGACCAGTTAGTGCAGTTTTTTCATCACTAAACTTCGCACATTCGGTTTTGGTGTCTTCAATCACTTTCGTACATAAACTCGTAAAATCCTTTAGATAAGGTGAGTTATTGATAAATGCTTGAGCCAAAAAAATCGTATAATTACTACATTCATTCAAAAGTCTTATTAACTGACCTCTTAGGCGTAGATCTAAGGAAGAGAGACTAAAATCAATACATTCTAAACATATTTGATTTAAATCATGCAGATAATCAATACAGTCTTGATGTAGGGCGTTTTCTACTACCATTTTTTAACCTCCTTGTCTTTATTATTATGAGTAGAACAAGGAGGATTAATACTAGAATGATATCAATCAACTTGGAGAATATAGAGCTTTAGGTAATGAGATTCATCATAGCCAAAAAGAATGGGATGATCTTTATCTTGCGTGCGATATTCGATTACTCTAATGGTTTTCTTCGCATCAAGAGCGGCTTCTTCTAACATTTGGCGGAATAAATCAGGAGTCATATAATAGGAACAAGATGCTGTAACTAAGATGCCCCCAGGTTTAACTATCTTCATAGCGCGTAAATTGATTTCTTTATAGCCACGATAAGCATTTTCTAATTTTTTGGCTGACTTCGTAAATGCTGGTGGGTCAAGGATTACCATATCATATTGTTTCTTTTGATCTGCATAAGTTTTTAGTAAATCAAAGGCATTTGCACAGATGAAGTTAATTTTATCGCTAACTTGATTTAATGCGGCATTCTTTTTCGCAAGTTCTATAGCTTCTTCAGAGATATCGACTGCATCAACATGTTTAGCGCTATGACAGGCAGCATGTAACGCAAAACCACCTGTATGCGTGAAACAATCAAGTACGGTTTTATCTTTCACAAATGGCGTAATCGCATGGTGGTTGGCTTTTTGGTCAAGGAAACTTCCCGTTTTTTGCCCCTCAGCGATATCAACATAGAATTTAACCCCGTACTCATCAACGATAGTTAGAGGATCAAATTCATTATAAAGATAGCCTTTTTGTTCAGGAAGTCCCTCAAGTAAGCGTACCGAGTTATCGTTACGCTCATAAACACCTTTAGGTTTTACAATTTCTACTAACAATTTCACGATTAAGTCTTTATATTGATCAATTCCTAAAGTTAGGGTTTGAATAGATAAATAATCGTTAAATTTATCAACGATGAGTCCTGGTAATTCATCCGCTTCTCCAAAGATTAAACGATAACTTTCACCTGGCATAACAAGTTTACGGTACTCATAAGCTTTCTCGATGCGTCTTCTAAAGAAGGTTTCATCGATTTCTTCATTGATATTTCTAGTCATAATACGAACGATGATTTGCGATTTAGGATTAATATAACCTTTCCCAATGAATTTATTCTTATGATTATAAACCGTTACGATATCTCCAGGTTTAAAATCACCTTCGATATAATCAACTTCATTTTTGTATACCCACGGATGGTTGTTTTCAATCCGTTTTTTTATTCCACTTTTTAAGATTACTTTTGTCATGGTGTCTACCTCACATAGTTAGATTAATCAAACATATTATATACCCATACTGGTAATTTTATCAATGCATGGTATTTACCTCCTCGACAAATAATATATTTAACAAGGAGGGATGCCTAATGAAACCTGCCCAAAAGAAAGAAAAAGAACGCATAGTTATTGATAATGATAATTATCAAGTAGAGATCGGTGAGGATATTAGTATCCCTGTGATTTCTGAAAATTATGTGGATATTCGTAAACCAAAGGAGAATGACATAAAAAACAAAACTAATGATGATAAGAAAAAATAAGAAATATAGGTGCCTATATTTCTTATTTTGTTTTTCCTTGACAATTAGGACAGATACCGAATAATTCCAATTTGTGTTTTAAAATTGTAAAGGATGTTAATTGTTCGATTTGTTTTTCAAACTCTGCAAAGGGACAGAAATCAATTTTTATCATTTTATGACATTTATCACACACTAAATAATGATGATGCTCATCGCGATTTAAGATATATGATGCTTTATTGCCATCTTTCATTAAGGGGATTTGGACGATGTTTTTATTTAAGAAGACTTCTAATGTCCGATAAACAGTTGAAAGATTAATGGAGTCTTCTTCATTTTGAATTAATCGATAGATTTCTTCAGCGGTTAAAGGTTTATCTGCTTTATCTAGTATATCAAGAATTAATAAGCGACTCTTTGTTTGTTTAAGACCTTTTTTTAATAATATATCTTCCATCATTTCATCACCTAGATCTTAAAACTTTGAATAAATAAACAAAGACAAATATAATCCCATTAATCACAACAATCGTGGCTCCTGGTGGAGTATTGAGGATGATGGCAAGGAGAATTCCTAAAACAATGCTTATTATACTTATGATTAGGGAGTAAATAATGGTTTTCTTGAAACTTCGCGCTATTTGTAGACTAATAACGGTAGGGAAAATGATTAAACTAGAGATTAACATCGTTCCGACAACCCTTATTCCTAACACAACTGTAAGAGAAGTAAGTATTGAGAGAATATAGTTTAATCGTTTCGTCTTTAGTCCTAATACTTGGGCAAAGTCTTCATCGTAGGTTAAAGCGAAGAAGTCATGATAGAAATATAATACAGTAAGAATGACGATTATTGATAAGATTAATGATAAATAGACATCAACATTACTCACTAACAATATATCCCCAAATAAATAGTTGGATAAATTAACAGTAAAACCACTAGTGCTACTTGCGATGATATAACCAAGAGCGACAGAAAAAGAACTAACTAAGCCAATGGCCGCATCACCATGGACATCGGCTTTTTCATTTAGTTTTAATACTAAGAACGAAGAAAGGATTACTAAAGGAACGGATACATAAATGGGGGTTATACCTAGAAATAGTGCCAAGGCAATAGTACCAAAACTAACATGGGCTAGTCCATCGCCAATAAATGAGAATTTCCTTAGCACAAGAAAGATGCCTAATAGTGAAGAAGAGATTGCAACTAAGATACCAACGAAGATGGCTTTATGGATGAAACTTGAACTTAAGGCTTCGATTAAAGTTTCAAATATATCATGCATGATGATGCTCCTCAATATCAAGATAGTTTTCTTTTAAACCGTAATAAAGAATCGTTCGGTTAATGTAGAGAATTTTATTATAACCCGATTCTTTATTACCAGTATCATGGGTGATATGTAGGATAGTTATGCCATCTTCTTGGTTTAAGCGATTTAAGAATTGATAGAACTCCTGTTTGAAGTGCGGGTCAAGAGCGCTAGTAGGTTCATCAAGTATGAGTAATTGCGGATTATTGACGATCGCTCGCGCCAGTAATACTCGTTGTTGTTCGCCACCAGAGAGTTCTCCTATGCGGCGATATCTTAGATGATATATACCAAGTTTTTTCAATACTTCTTCAATCCGTTTATGATCATTTGCGGTAAATAATTTAGGACGTTTGTGATTGCCTAATAAACCTAATGAGACAATTTCTTTAACACTTGCAGGAAACATTTTATCGTTGTTGTTGTTTTTCTGAGGTAAATAACCAACTGTCTCTGCCTTAATAGTGATTGCGCCTTGATAGTCATTTATTAAGCCTAAAATAGCTTTAACAAGGGTGGTTTTACCTGCACCATTAGGTCCAATAATATTTACATAATCACCTTTATTAACAGTAAAACTCACATCTTTTACGACATCATCATGCCCATAAGCAATATTGAGATTTTCAACTTCAAGGATATTATTCATGGTAATTTAACCCCTTCTTTAAGTTTTCAATATTTTGATACATTAAATCTAGATATGTTACACCGCTTTCATAATCCGCTTTCGTTATATAACCAGCACCATTTAGTGGTAAGAGTTTTGCGCCTGTTTCTTTGGCGATTATTTCTGCGACTTCAGGGTTAATTAGTTCCTCATAGAAGATGGTTCTATTTCCAGTGGTTTCAATTACTTTAACGAGGTTTTGAAGATTTTTGGTTGTTGGTAAAGTATCAGGAGAGAATCCTTTGTATGGTGATACATGCTCAACACCATACCTTTCAGCAAGATAACCAAATACAAAGTGGCCACCAAAGATAATCGTCTTATGTTCAATTTTAGTGAATAAATCTTGATAAGCTAAATCCAGTTTTACTAACTCTTGTTTATAATTAGATGCATTTTGACGATAGAAATCAGCATTATCGGGATCTATTTTAATAATGTTTTCTAAAATATTATCAACGATTTTTTGTGCCAGGATGGGATCTACCCAAATATGAGGATCAACATCATGATGATGTTTATGGTCATGGTCATCATCGTCTTCATGATGTAATTCAAGATTATCACTTACATTAACCACTAACACTTTGTCTTCATCTAGTACATCGATTAGTTTATCAGCCCAGACTTCAAGAAATGGACCTGTATAGATAAAGAGTTTACTTTTACGAATTGTTAAAATATCTTGTGGTTTTAATTGATAGGTGTGTGGTTCATTGCCTGGCGGGAGAATCATTTTAACACTTAGTTTATCTTGGGTGATTTGTCTTGTAAAATCGTATAAAGGAAAAATTGTGGTCGTAATGGTTACATTATAATTACTTCTAGTACTACAACCAGTGACTAAAAATAAACTTATAAACATTACCAAGATTATTATCAAGTTTTTTATTTTCATCATCTGACCACCTTTCTAATTACATTATGATTTACAACATTTTATATTATGCCTAATTTTAGATGCAAATGCAAATCATTTGCATCTAAAAATGTCAAAAGAAAAAGGTTGTAAGTTTAAATACAACCTTAATGAGCACGATTACCGACGTGTGTTCGTTCTTTGTGCTTTTCTTTGTTTGCGGCATTCTGGGCATCTAACTGGTTCGTTTTCAAAACCTTTTTCTTTGTAGAATGCTTGTTCGCCTTCGGTAAAGATGAAATCTTTGCCACAATCTTTACATTTGATTACTTTGTCAGCCATGGTTTCCCTCCTTCTAATTAGGAGTAATATTTAGTTCCCTTAGAAGAAGGGACTAATATTAGAGCCTAAGTGATTTCTTGAATATTGTAACACATTGTAAATAATAACACAATAGTTTTTACTCAGAATAGTTACTATTTTATATTATTTCTATAAAATGATATTTTATGCATGATTTTAGATAATAAATTGATTTTTTTATAGGTGTTAGTATTGATATTTTTAGGAATGTAATGAGAGAAATGATAGTGAATTAGAAGTTAATTTAATAAAAATGTCCTTTTTATAAGGACATAAATAGTTATATGTAATAGTAAAAAAATAATGAAATATACATAAGGTTAGTTTTATTAGAATCATGATTCGTATAGTAGAAGATATATTATTGTTTTAATGGATCATGCACTTCAACTTGAAAACCAAAACCCAATCGTACACCATCGTATCTTGTTTCAATCCTTGTTTTAATGGATCATGCACTTCAACTCTTTTTCATGCGATGATACTTATCGAACACTTCCGTTTCAATCCTTGTTTCGTATATTAAAGTTAAGAGTTAGTTCTCTTAGTATAGTAATATTAATATAATTATACTATAATTATAATTGGAAGTGTAGTTATATATTGTGAACATCGAGTTCGTAAAAACGATTATACTTTAGTTTATATAATCGTCTACACTTCCCTTTGTTAGTACGAGCTAAGAGAACGATGACTCTTAGCTTTTCTTTTTTATATGGATATAAAAAAGAAAGTCTATAAGAAGGGCACATCCTTGTTTGAACTATCAAGTTCGCCATTAAAATTGCCCTAAATATCATTTTAAGCTCAGAGCTAGTTTATATCTAATTGAACTTTCAAGTTCGCATCAATAACGAAAAATAGACCGAGTCTTAAAATGGTCAAACCGTATTTCATCGTGAAAGGGAGGATAAAGTAGTGAAGATTCCTTGTGTAGCAGTGGATGTTTCCAAAGGTAAAAGTTTTTTTCAAGGTTTCATTGATTTAGACAAACCAATAAACAAAGCTACACCCATAAATCATGATTTAGAAGGTTTTGAATTAATGACTAAAATAGGTGATAAGTTAAAACAAGAGTATAATGATGTAGTTTATATTTTTGAAGCTACTGGTATCTATCACAAGAACTTACAGTCTTATCTAGATAACCGCAAAGAGAAATATATTATTTTAAATCCTTTAGAAGCAGCTAAAGTACGTAAAAGTCATTTAAGATCAACAAAGACTGATAAAAGAGATTGTCTAAGTATCGCTAAGGCTTACTTCTTAAGAGACTACCCCATTCATCAAAAACAAGATGATATCTATCAAGAACTTCAAAGTATGAATAGACATTATGAGTATCTAGTAAAGAAACTTAGATTAATGAAAACTCATTTTAGAACTCTTTTAGATGTTGTCTTTCCAATGTTTGATAAACTATTCGAAAATATATATACCTCAATCCCTATTACTGTTTTAAAACTATTCTCTCATCCTATAGAACTTAAAAAAAGAAAACTAGAATCAATTACTAAACACTTAGTTCATAATACAAATCATCGTGATTCATATTGTAGAAAGGAAGCAATTAGACTTAAACAATATGCCACTACTGTAGTTTCTGGTGTTAATTATGATAATTATCTAGTTTCTTTACTAAAGTCTGAAGTAATTCAAATTGAAAACCAATTAAAAGAACTAGACTTATGTATCAATAAGATGAAGACCTTAGCAGAGAATATACCTCTATATTACCAGTTACAAACTATCCCAGGAATAGGTGAAGTACTGGCAGTAAGATTAATAGCAGAAATGGGTGATTTAAGTCGTTTTACTTCAAAATGGAAACTAGTAGCTTATGCTGGTTTAGATCCAACTGTATATCAATCAGGACAAATGACAGGTGAACACTTGCGAATTACTAAAAAGGGTAATAAGCGGTTAAGAACATTGGTTTATCTAGCTGTAAGTTCAAATATTAAAAGTAAGAAACCTAATTCAATTAAAGAATATTACAAGAAAAAAAGGCAGCAGGCTAACCCTTTAGCCCATAAAGCTGCCCTTGTAGCTTGTGCTAATAAATTATTACGCATAATTTATAGCATGAGCAAAAGTGGAACCAATTTCCACTACTAATAAATTAACACCTTAAATATCATACCATTCTTTAAAAAAACTAGTACCTATACTAGTTTCTTTTAGCATGCCCATAAAACTAATAGGGCATTTTTTTATTTTCCTATTGACTTTTATTATCTAATTTTAATTGATCTTGCACTTCAACAGTTAATTATAGAAAGGAGGAAAAGCGGTGCGTTGGGGTTTCAATCCTTGTTTTAATGGATCTTGCACTTCAACTTTCGCCACATCATCACCTTCTTCCTAAAAATCAAGTTTCAATCCTTGTTTTAATGGATCTTGC
>JAAZCR010000250.1 GCA_012513195.1 Bacilli bacterium
ACCCGTTCGCCACTGATATGTCATTTAAACATATCCGTCCGACTTGCATGTATTAGGCATGCCGCCAGCGTTCGTCCTGAGCCAGGATCAAACTCTCCATTAAAACTTTATTTTAATTTCTGTTCTTTCCTAACCTTTTTTTCTTTTCTTTCGGTCACTTGATCCGTCTCAAAGGTTTGTGGTTCTTGTTCTGTTTAGTTTTCAAAGATCTATGGGCTCTTAAATCACGCTTACTTATAGTATCAAATTAACTCAACTTTGTCAACTTTTTTATTCTGTTTTTTGCGCAAATTTTTATCAGAAGAGAACACCAAGAAAAAACTTGGTGTTCTCTTATAAAATTAGTTTTTCCTCTTCGTAGCCACTTAATACATTCAAATATCGTCCTAATGTATAGAAATAATCTGATAAGCGGTTTAAATACATAAGAATACGCTCATCAAGCTCATCAGTTTCAAAAAGGTGGACCATTAATCTTTCCACGCCTCTCACTTTTGCTCTAATTTTTTGGCACACCATTGCTTCTTTTGTGCCCATATAGTAAATGAAGCTGTTTAACGGTGGAAGGTGAGCTGATAAGGAATCAATTGTTTGTTCAAGTTTAGTTATATCGGTATCATTAATACTTAAATTAAGAACTTTTTGCTTATCCGCAATAATGGACATCAGTTTAAATAAATCACGATAGATTGCTTTTAATTGGAGATAAATATTATCCTCACCCTTTTCTTTAATAGCTTCAATGAACATTGCTAGTTCAACTAGAAGTTCATCGATTTGACCATTAATTTCAATTCGTAAATCAGTTTTACTCACTCTCTCATTTAATAGTGAGGTTTGCCCGTGATCACCTTTTTTAGTATAAATTTTCATTTAATCACCACGTTCTAATAAGAATTGTTTAGTTAACTTTTTGAATGATTTATATACATATTCCCCAAGTAACAACATAATGAAATAATTACCTACCATATGAATTGCATCAAAGGGTAATCCTTTGAGGATATATGCCAACATGGTAAGTCTACCTGTTTCTTTAGGTATATTTTGCGCAAAGTATTCATAGAAGAGAAAGAAAGGAATCGCACTTAAGGTACCAAAAATTAAACCAAAGAATCCTGAATAAATGGCCCATAATTGAAAATTCTCTTTAAAAATCTTTTTAACTAGACTTGTCGCTATCACAATTAATGACCATATATAGAACTGTTCAGAAAAAGAAAACATATAGATTTCGACAATAGTGTATATGATCGCAATGGCTAGTGCTTCTTTAACACTAAATATTAACGAAAAGATGATGAGAAAAAAGGTTACTACTTCAATATTAGGTATGGATAAAAATATCAGTTTCCCAACGATAATGATGGAAGCACATATGGCGATGAGAACTAATCGCCTGACTAGATACATTTCTTTATTCATTTCCACCCTGTAATTCGAAACGAATTACATCTCCATCCTTAATAGCGTAATCATCAATTCCTACTTCCGCAGCCGCTTCGTTAATATATATGAACCAAAAAGTCCCATTTTTTTCAAAATCTGCTTCTATAAAACTGCCATCATTCTTTTTCAAATCTTTTA
>JAAZCR010000251.1 GCA_012513195.1 Bacilli bacterium
GCATTAGTAACATCTGGTGGAATTGTACCGAAAGGTAATCCAGATCATATTGAAAGTTCATCTGCTTCTAAGTTTGGTGTTTACAATATTAGTGGCATAGAGTATTTAACAAATGATAAGTATCAAACTGCTCATGGTGGTTATGACCCCGTTTATGCGAATGAAGACCCTAATCGAGTCCTACCCCTTGATGCCTTACGTGACTTAGAAAAAGAAGGTGTGATTGGTTCTATACACCCATATTTCTATACAACAGTCGGTAATGGTACCGCTGTTAAAAGCGCTAAAGCATTCTCTGAACAAATTGCCGATCGCTTACGACAAGATGGTGTAGACGCTGTCATCTTAACTAGCACCTGAGGTACCTGTACTCGTTGCGGTGCAACGATGGTAAAAGGTATTGAAGCTACAGGTATTCCAGTAGTACATATATGTACGATTGTACCTATATCCAAAACAGTTGGGGCAAATCGAATTGTACCTGCTGTAGCGATTCCCCATCCATTAGGAAATCCTAAATTAACAAAAGAAGAAGAATACAAACTAAGAAGAAGAATCGTTGAAAAAGCCTTAAAGGCGCTAACAACTGAAATTACTGAACAAACAGTATTTGAATAAAAGGGGTGTCACAACACCCCTTTTTATGGGAGGTTAAAAATATGGCAAAAGCGGTTTTGAAAGGTGCAAGTTATGCTTTAATACATGTGCCTAATTTACTTGAACACATGGGAACGACACAAACAACATCAAGTCCTGATAGTGATTATATTAAGAATCTCAAAAATCATTTACGTACCTATGAGCAAGTTATTAATTATCTGCCTAATCAAGTTTATATTGGCAATTTACATCCTGATGTTTTACGTGATTACCCAAGACCATTTTGTTCTGTTGATTATCGAGATGGTAAAAGATTTGGTCCTTTTGGGGAAATTATGACTGAAAACGAGTTTTACTTATTTATTAAACTGGCTGATAGTTTTAATCTTGTAATGTTAGAAGAAGAATTTTTAAATGAAACATTAAATGAATATAAAAAGCATCCATTATGTAAAGAAGAAGAAATAAAACTTCTAGAAGGCAAAGGAGTTAAGTTAGCCTTAATCGAAGATGCTCTTAAAGATGGAGCGCAAGGATTATACTATCAAAGCAAGTTAGTTGGTTGTGTAAAAAAAGCCCATGATATTGATATTAACTTATCTAGTCATGTGATGTGTGAGAATCTTGTGGCCAAAGCAAGTGCTGCTTTAGCGATTAAGCACTTGTTAGCCCAAGGAGTAGGTGACGCAAGCCACATCAATTATGTCATTGAATGTAGTGAAGAAGCGTGTGGCGATATGAACCAACGTGGTGGTGGTAACTTTGCGAAATCCATCGCAGAAATGACTGGTTTAGTAAATGCAGGTGGATGTGACGTTCGTGCTTTCTGTGCTGGACCAACACATGCTTTGATTCACGCTGCAAGTCTCGTGGAAGCTGGCGTTTATGACAATGTCTTAGTTGTTGCGGGTGGTGCGACCGCTAAACTAGGGATGAATGGTCGCGACCACATGAAGAAAGGGTATCCACTCTTAGAAGATGTATTAGGTACTTTTGCGATACTTGTTTCTAAGAATGATGGGAAATCTCCTGTTATCCGTACTGATATTGTAGGAACCCATCATGTAAGTGCAGGTAGTAGTCCCCAATTAGTTATGAAAGTCTTAATTGAAGAACCATTAAAACGCAATAATTTAAAAATTACTGATGTTGATAAATACTCAGTGGAAATGCAAAATCCTGATATCACTACTCTTGCAGGTGCTGGTGACGTCCCATTAGCCAACTACAAAATGATTGCGGCTCTAGCTGCCCTCAATGGTGAAATCAGTAAAGAAGATATCATGAAGTTTACTGATGAACATGGTATGGTAGGTTGGGCACCTACCCAAGGACACATACCATCTGGTGTTCCTTATTGTGGTCATATGTTAAAAGAATTAACGACTGACACCAACATCAATCGCGTCATGTTAGTAGGGAAAGGGTCGCTTTTCTTAGCGCGAATGACTAACCTCTTTGACGGTATAAGTGTAGTAATTGAACGTAACAAAGGTCAAGAAGAAACAAAAGGAATTACTAAAGCAGAAATTAAGCAACTCATCGCGGAATCCCTAAAAGAGTTTGCGATTTCACTTCAAGCAAAGTGGGGGCAAAAATGAACACTGATATTAAAACCTTAATTAGTGAGACCTTTCTCGAAATCGCAAATGCGATTGAAAGTGGTCGGTTTGTTGAACGCCTTAAAATTGGTTTAACTACTTTAGGTAGTGAATTAGGTGTTGAAGAAGTTATTAAAGGTGGAGTTGCGGCTAGTAAGACAGGATTGTTTGATGTTGTATTAATCGGACCAAAATGCGATACTGATTTAGAAGTAATTGAAGCTAACGACGAAAGAGAAACCCATCAAGTTATGAATAAATTACTTGATGAAGGTTATCTAAAAGCATGTGTAACCATGCATTATCCTTTTCCCATTGGTGTGGCCACTGTTGGAAGAGTAATAACTCCTGCTAAAGGAAAAGAATTAATTTTGGCTACAACTACAGGTACAAGTGACACTAATCGGACTATAGCGATGGTAAAAAATGCGATTTATGGCATTATTACCGCAAAAGCTTTAGGTATCAGTAATCCTACAGTTGGTATTTTAAATGTTGAAAATGCACCTAGTGTAGAAAGATTTTTGCATAAGCTTCATGAAAATGGTTATAAAATCAATTTTGGTGAAAGTATTCGTCATGATAAAGGCTCCCTCATGCGTGGTAATGATTTAATTAATCCTAATTGTGATGTGATGGTAACAGATACTTTAACTGGTAATATTTTGATGAAACTTTTCTCTAGTTATAATACAGGTGGAAATTACGAAGTATTAGGACATGGTTATGGACCTGGTATTGGTTTTGACCAAGATAGAATTATTAATATTATATCTCGCGCATCCGGGGCACCTGTAATAAAGAATGCCTTAATCTATGCTTATGAAGTTATTAAGGGCAACATTAAAGGTATCATAAAAGCAGAATATGATAAACTCCAAAAAGCTAACCTTGATGCATTGATAGAAGAACTTAAGCAAAACACCAATACTAATACTAGTACTACGACGAAAGTAAGACCAGCGAAAGAAACTGTCTCAGAAGAAATCTTGGGAGTGGAAATATTTGAACTAGATAATGCGGTTAATATCTTAATGGATAATGGTATCTATGCTGAAAGCGGCATGGGTTGTACTGGCCCAGTAGTCTTAGTGTCACCAAATCATAAAGAAAAAGCTATTGGTATCCTCAAAATGCATAAATATTTATAGGTCTTAAGGACATCCTTAAGACCTTTTTAAATATTATCAAAATGTATTAAGACCCATGAATTAAACTAATTAGATTCAAGAAAAGAGGAAATAGTGTGGTTTTAATTAGGGTAATAATAAAATTAAAATAGTAGTAATGATAATAACTATCCTTTTAGCATTAGTTTCGATAGTGATTACAAGGATGAAGAGTTTAAGGAAATAAAGAATGCATTAAGTGTCTTTTAATTACTTATACTAAAAAAACGTAAGGTTAATTAAAGGATAATTATCTTAGTTACTTATTCGAATAATTGAAAATTAAACCAGCGCAACTTTTCATCAATAGGATTTTTAAACTTTTGATAATTTTTGATTTGATTACGCTGTAACTCTTCCGCAATTTTATAGGCTTCAGCGAAATATTTCTTATATTCTAGACTACGTATAACTTTAGTATTAGGCTTATATATTCTAGTTAATGCATCTATTATTCCAAATGAATCAACATGATTGTTATAACTGTATAAATAGTTATGTCTCCATACTCCAGTATGAAGATTTATTTTATATTGGGAAAGGAAAAGATAACCGTAACGAGCGATAAATCTAATCGCATTTATTATAAAATCAACATCTTCATCAGTCATCAAGTAATGGAAGTTAACTCTGACAAAGCCTGGTCGTAGCGCACCTATTATATCAACACGATTTTCAATTAGTTTCGAAGTTTCTTGATCAATTTGTAGTAATCGATGTGCATATGGACCCGCACAAGCACATCCAGCTCGGGATTGGATACCAAACAAGTCGTTTAGTAAGCGACTAACGAATTTATGATGAAGTAGTTTATCTTGATATTTTATGTTAAATGATAAAATACTGATTCTTTTTTTATAGTCTTTTGGACCGTAAATAATCAAGTTTGGTTCATTACTTAAACTCTTTATGGCTTTATTGAGATACTCATCTTCAATTCCGATGATATTATTTATTCCAAAATAGTGCTTAAATTCAAAAGCAAGGGCTGCTTTAAGGATTTGAAGGATACCAGGTGTACCAGCATTTTCTCTAGCTTCCACATCATCAACAAACTTGTAACAATATGGACTAACAAATGATACTGTACCACCACCAGGAACAGTAGGAGGATAGAAAGGACTGTATAAATGTTTATTGATAACTAAAATCCCACAAGAACCAGGACCACCGATAAATTTATGTGGTGAAATAAAAACAGCATCAAAATAACATTCGTTATCTTTGTTCATATTTATTTCAACATAGGGTGAAGAGGCCGCAAAATCAAAAAAGACAAGTCCACCATGTTGATGCATTAGTCTTGCGACGCGGTATACATCAGTTTTTACTCCTGTGACATTAGAACATGCAGAAAAAGAGCCAATCTTAATACGTTCTTTATATTTAGGTGCTTTTAATTTGTTTTCAAGATCTTCATAATCAAATTCACCTTCATCATTGACCGCGATTTCTACAACTTCCGCAAGACTTTCTTTCCAAATCAAATAATTAGAATGATGTTCATAACTGCTAACGAATACTACCGGTCGATTATATTTGATATCTTTACATAGTTGTTCAATAATTACTTCATTATAACGACTATCGCAACATGAACTACTTTCTTCTAGTTGTAGTTGGCGTTTTAATCCAGGTGTAATGTATAAACCGAGAATTTCGCAAAGTTTTTTGATTGCCGCTGTTGAACCAGTACCTACAGGTATAATATAGTTATTATCATTGGCGTTAATTAGTTTTTTAATAGTAGTTTCCGCTTTTTTTACTAAGGCTGTCATTACTTCACCAGTAAAACTATCGGAAGTATGGGTATTACCATAGATTTCTTGAATACTTAATAAATAATTTTCTATAAAACGAAGTGTTCTACCACTAGCAGTGTAATCAGCATAGGTAATAAGTCTTTTGCCATAAGGTGACATAAAGAAGGTATTGTTTCCAATAATCTCTTCTCTTAATTTATCAATATCAAGATTCATACCATTTCCTCCGAAGGGATTGTTACTATAAATTACATAAAAAATTGGAAAAATATGACAATTTTAAATAAAGTGGTAATATTTACATTTATTTAAGTTGATGAAATAGTAAAAACTATAAATAAGGAGGAATGGATATGGATCATAACAAACATACATATTATTACGATAATAATGAGATTAAAAATCCTAATAAAAAAAGTGAAGATTGGAATGAAATCGCCAGCGAAAGTGCTTATAAGTATCGAAACGAAGGCGAGTCAGTTTATAATGAAAACTATATGAAGAAAATAAAAGAAAATGTTGAAGAGTTTGCAGAAGAAGCATTAGATGAAAGCAAAGCAGTAATCAACAAAACTAAATTAAAAAGTGAATCATTCAAAGATAAACTTGAAGAGTTTGCGTCTGATTGTGCTGATACAATTAAAAAAGTAGGGAAGAACATCGCTGAAGTAAGTAGAAATGTACTTGAAAAGACGAAAGAAAAGATTAGTGAATTAACAAAGAAAAACAACAATAATGATAACATGTAAAAAGGGTCAGTTAGC
>JAAZCR010000032.1 GCA_012513195.1 Bacilli bacterium
CGTTGCCCAAAATGATTCACCTACATATAATGATTTAGTTACATCAAAAACCTTAATTTCTGATTATAAAGAAATTGCGACAAGTCGTAAAGTATTAAATAAAGTCATCAAAGATTTACAACTAGATATGAGTTATAAGCAATTAAAGAATAACATCTCTGTTTCCCAAGTCGGTGATTCTAACATCATCGCCATCACCGCCACAACTAATGATCCCCATCTTTCAAAAATCATCGCTGAAAAAGTTGCTGATGAATTCATGAAAGAAGTCAAAATTCACGTTAAGATTGATACCCTAACCATGATCGATAACGCCATCCTTAACGAAACCCCTGTAAGTCCAAATATTAAACTTAATGTCATTATCGGTTTTGTGGTTGGTTTAATGTTATCGGTAGGATATGTATTATTGCGTGAGTTTTTAGATAGCACTTTCAAATCCGAAGAAGATGTGACAAAATATCTAAACCTACCTGTATTAGGTTCGATACCCGTCTTTGAAAAGGATAAATATTATCGTGTATAAAAAAGAAAGGTTTATTAGTATCTTCCAACTAATAAACCTTTTTAATTATTTATTTTTTAAATGCACTTTCCCAGTCTTTAATAAATCTTTCAATACCAAGGTCCGTTAATGGATGTTTAACCATTTGGAGAATTACTTTGTATGGTACTGTCGCGATATGTGCTCCTAGTTTGGCCGCTTCAACCACATGACGAGGATGACGAATGCTCGCTGCGATTACTTCTGTTTCAATTTCATGAATCGTAAAGATTTGTACGATTTCATCGATTAATTGATAACCATCCACAGAAATATCATCCACTCTCCCAATAAAAGGTGAAACGTAAGTTGCACCAGCACGGGCTGCAAGTAAAGCTTGACTAGCAGAAAAGATTAATGTCACATTCGTCTTAATCTTTTCTTTAGATAATACTTTAACAGCTTTTAATCCTTCTTCGGTCATTGGGATTTTAATGACGATATTTTTATGGATTTTTGCCAGTTCTCTAGCTTCTTTAATCATGCCTTCGCTATCGAGACTCAATACTTCACAACTAATTGGTCCATCAACGATTGCACAGATTTCTTCGATTACTTCTCGTAAATCTCGTCCTTCTTTTGCGATTAAACTAGGATTAGTAGTTACACCGCAAATAACACCTAATTCATTAGTTTGGCGAATTTCTTCAACATTGGCAGTATCAATAAATAATTTCATAATTTCACTCCTTGTTGTTCAATTTACTTATATTATATCATGTTTTCATATATCTTAATAAAAAAAGCCATGAAAATGGCTTTTTTACTTATAAAGTTCTTTTGTTAAGAGTTCAATGATTTCTGCTTTACGTAATCCTCTAGGAACGTTAATGTTATGTTCTTTCGCTAAATCTCTTAATTGGGCTACTGTTAAACTGTTTAAATCTGGTTTAACTTCTTCTACTACTGGTTCAACTTTTGTTTCTTTAACTGTTTTTACTTCTTTAACAGTTTCAACAACTTGTTGTTCATATTTTGCGGGATTTGCGAGTGCATCTTTGGCAAGTTCTACTAAATTGTTAAATGCTTTCGCATCATTTACAGCTAAATCAGCTAAGATCTTTCTGTTTACATCAACATGTGCTAATTTTAAACCGTACATGAAGCGAGAATATGATAATTTGTTTAAACGGCAAGCGGCATTAATCCGAGAAATCCATAATTTGCGGAAGTCACGTTTTCTTTGTTTACGATCTCTATATGCA
>JAAZCR010000003.1 GCA_012513195.1 Bacilli bacterium
ACTTTTCTTTGGTGGGCAAATCCAGCATTCCCAGCGAACGATTACACGCAATCAATTTTTCCACCAGATGTAAATGCGGTTTTAGATCATGGTAAACGAGCTGTATCTACTTTTCCAATCGCTACGGGAACTTATTATAAAGTTGATTATTCAAAAGGTGTAGATATTTCTCGATATAAAAATATTCCTGTTCCCACCTCTTATATGGCTTATCACTCTGATTTTGATTTTGTTGGGGCTTATGATCATCAAAAACGAGCAGGAATAATGCATTATGCAAGTCACCATATTTCACCTGGTAAAAAGCAATGGACCTGGGGTAATGGTGATTTCGGTCATGCTTGGGACCGCAATTTAACAGATGAAAATGGTCCATATATTGAGTTAATGACTGGTGTGTACACAGACAATCAACCTGACTTTACCTGGTTACAACCTTATGAAGAGAAAACTTTCAAACAATACTTCATGCCATATAAGCTAGTAGGCAATGTCAAAAATGCTACGCTTGATGCGATGGTTAACCTTGACGTAAATGGTGATGAAGTATATGTTGGCGTTTATGTTACTAGTGAATTTAAAGATTTACGGATTCTCTTAACGGATACAATGAATAATCAAGTACTGTTAGATGAAACACTAACACTTACCCCTGAAACAGCTTATGAAAAGACATTAAAAGCTTGCGGTGTAGTATACAAGAACCTCTTAGTTCAAGTTATATCTCGTTGTGGTCGGGTATTAGTCGCTTATCAACCACAGGAATACAACAATCCAGTACCTGATCCAGCTGAACGTGCATTAGAACCAGAAGAATATCAAACAAATGAAGAACTATATCTAACTGCTCTACATCTCGAACAATATCGTCATGCGACTTTTGAACCAGATCGGTATTATTTAGAAGGTCTAAAACGAGATAAGACTGATTTCCGCATCAATAATGCATATGGTTTATTACTATATCGGCGCGGATTATTTGAACAATCATTACAATATTTTGATGCAGCGATTAAGAAAGCCACATGGCGTAATCCTAATCCTTATGATAGTGAACCATTCTATAATAAGGGTTTAGCATTATGGAAACTAGGACGGTTAGAAGAAGCCTATGCGGCCTTCTATAAAGCAACTTGGAGTGCGCATCAGCAAGAACCTGGATTTTATTCCATTGCTTGCATCGATGCTATCCGTGGCAATTATCAACTAGCATTAGAACATGTTGAAAAAGGTTTAATTAAGAATAGCCATAACATGAAGGCCCGGGGGCTTAAAGCAAGTATATTAAGAAAGTTAGAACGTCATGAATGTGCACTTAACTTTGTTAAAGAGAGTATTAAAATTGACCGTTTAGATCATTATGCACGATATGAGTTATACAAGTTAACTAAAAATGAGGAAGATTTAGCTGATTTTCAACGCTTAATGCGTAATTATGTTAATAATTATTTAGTATTAGCATTAGATTACGCCCAAGCAGGATTCTACCAAGAAGCCATTGAAGTGCTAGATTTATGTCAAGTTGAATCACCACTAATTTACTACTATAAAGCATATTTCTATGACAAGATGGAAAACAGTGAAAAAGCGAGAGAAAATCTTAAACTAGCTAGTGAAGCAGATCCATCTTACTGTTTCCCTAATAAGTTAGATGAAATCATTATTCTACAAAGAGCAATCGAACTCAATCCTAACGATGCTTTCGCTTACTATTATTTAGGAAATATCTGGTACGATAAGAAGCAATATGCAGAAGCAATCAAGTGTTGGGAGCAAAGTGCAAAGTTAAATCCTAATTATCCAACTGTTCAACGGAACTTAGCTTTAGCTTACTACAATAAAGAAAATAATCCTGAAAAAGCTCGTAAAGCTCTAGAAACAGCCTTCTATTTAGATCCTACTGATGCTCGAATTCTATTAGAATTAGACCAATTATACAAAATTACCAATGTACCACATGAAATACGATTGGCTTTCTTAAATAAATATTATGATACTGTGGTTAAACGCGATGACCTCTACTTAGAATATTGTGCACTCCATAACTATGTAGGAGATTTTGATAAAGCATACGAGTTAATCATGGCTCGCAAATTCCATCCATGGGAAGGTGGAGAAGGAAAAGTTCCTGCACAATATAAACATGCGTTGTTAAAGAAATTTAAGCGTGCATATCAAAATGAGAATTATGAAGAAGCATTAACCTACCTACAACAATCCTGTGTTTATCCTCATAACTTAGGTGAAGGTAAACTCTACGTCGACAGTGAAAACAACATTCATTACTACTTAGGTCTTGTTTATGATAAGTTAGGTAGACACAAAGAAGCAATAGCTGAGTTTGAAAAAGCGACACTTGGTATAGGGGAAATCACCGCAACCATGTACTATAACGACGTACCAGCTGACTATGTTTTTTTCAAGGGTCTAGCATTAGAAAAACTTGGTAAACATGATGAAGCTAAGGAAATCTTTAATAACTTAATCAACTATGGCAAGGAACATATGAATGACAATGTGAAGATTGACTACTTCGCTGTAAGTTTACCAGATTTCCTTATCTTCGAAAGTGACTTAAACAAAAATAACGTTGTACATTGTAATTACTTAATTGGTTTAGGTCTATTAGGCTTAAATAATAAAGAAGAAGCAAAAGAACATTTTGAACGAGCATTAAAACTCGATATCAATCATTTAAGCGCAAAAACCTTCTTAGAAGAATTGTAATATTTTGAGTCAATCACAGATAACCTGTGATTGACTCAAAGTTAATAATGTGGAGGGCATTATGATTATTAATTTAGCTGGCGAATGGCTCTATGAATTAGATTATCAAGATCAAGGACTCATAGAAAAATGGTATGAAAAAAAGTTATCTAATACAGGCTTTAAACTTCCTGGAACAACAGCATCTAACTTTGTTGGCGATAAATTAGATATGGAACTCAATTATGAACGCGAAACCTTAAGACATCTGCGCCAACATTACCGATATGTTGGTGCTAGTTGGTATCAACGTAAGTTTTTTGTGCCTGATGCATCTAATAAAGTATATCGCTTGTTCTTAGAACGGGTAATGTTTGAATCTCGAGTATATATTAACGGCAAAGAAGTAGGTAAACGTGATAGTTTATCAACACCTCATATTTATGATATTACACGGTTTGTGATACCTGGACAAGAAAACGAAATCACTATCAGAGTTGATAATCGTGATGTGCAAAAACTTGGACCATATCCCTCAGCATACACGGATGAAACACAAACCATTTGGAATGGTGTTATCGGGAGAATCGAAGTTCAAGTATTAAATCGCATTTATGTTGATCAAGTTCAGATTTATCCTAATATCCATGAAAGTAATATTAAAGGCACATTTGTGCTATGTAATCCGTTGGAAAAGAAAACTACTGTTAGAGTTAATATAAGAGTTCATTATCAAGACAAAGAGTTTAAGACTCTATCATTAATTAAACATCTCGAAAAAGTCGAAGAATTTGTAGAATTTATTTATGATATCGAAGAACTCCATCTTTGGGATGAGTTCACACCTAATTTATATGAACTAGAAATAGAAGTTGAAGATTATGATGTGCGGAAGCAACGTTTTGGCATGCGGGAATTCACTACTAAAGGTACCAAGTTTGTCATAAATGGGAAAACAACTTTCCTACGTGGTACTCTTGAATGTTGCATCTTCCCAATTACAGCTCATCCTAGTATGGAACGCTCAGAATGGGAACGCATCTTTAGTGTTGTAAAAGAATATGGATTAAATCATGTCCGTTTCCATTCTTGGTGTCCACCAGAAATCGCCTTTACAGTAGCTGATGAAATGGGATTGTATTTGAATGTGGAAGGTCCCGTTTGGATGGACAACTGGAATAAGACGCTCGTCGGTCAATATCCTGAGCACTATGAATATCTACCAGAAGAATCCTTAAGAATCGTTGATACTTATGGAAATCACCCAAGTTTTGTCATGTATTCTTTAGGAAATGAGTTGCGTGGCAGTTTTGAATTGATGAGCGATATTATTCGCCGTTGTAAAAAACGTGACCGTCGTCACCTATACACTTTAACAACAAACTGGGATCGGAAAGTTGATAAAGAGGACGATTATTTTGCGGCACAAACCGTTGATGGTGTTCCTGTAAGAGGTCAATATAAATTGCATGAAATGGTGACAACGACAAAATTAACTTTTGATGAAGCAGTAGCCCAAAGAAACATCCCTGTTGTTAGTCACGAAGTAGGTCAATATTCTGTTTATCCCGATATTTCCGAAATTGAGAAATATACAGGTGTTTTACGCCCAATAAACTTTGAAAGTATCAAAAAGAATTTAGAAGAACACAACTTAATTAAATATGCGAAGGATTTCACCTTAGGGTCAGGTAAGTTAGCTTTATACCTTTATAAAGATGAGTTAGAAGCAGCAATTAGAACAAAAGGTCTAGGAGGAATTCAGCTTCTTGACTTGCATGATTTTCCTGGACAATCTACCGCTACAGTTGGTATTTTGAACTGCTTCTGGGAATCTAAAGGAATTACTACTAGTGATTACTTTCGAAAATTCTGTAACGCCATTGTACCATTGGCGTTGTTAGATAAACGCATTTTTTTAAACAATGAAACTTTAAAAGTAGAAACACAAGTAGCGAATTACTTTCAAGAAGACTTAGTTGATGTCGAAGTACTCTATGAAATAAACGACAAAGAAGAAGTAATCTTTAGTAATAGCTTAGGTAAAGCGAACATTAAGCAAGGTGAAGTCGCGACAGTAGGGTCATTTGAAATAAATTTAGAAAAAGTAACTGAACCTAAAGAATTAGTTTTAAAGTTAATTATCAAGAATACACCTTACCAAAACGAATGGAATATTTGGGTATATCCTGATGAAACGGTTGAACTAAATGATGATGTTATCCATGCTGATAAGTTTGATGATGAGGTTATAAAAGCGTTAAAAGAAGGAAAGAAAGTCTTATTAACACCAAAAGAACAAGATGTATATCGGACAACTTATGGCAAGTTTTTCCCAGTATTTTGGAGTCCAATTCACTTTATCAGCAAGGACCCTTGTGGCATCATTGCGAATAAACATGTTATCTTCGATCGTTTCCCAACTGATCGTTACATCAATTATCAATGGAAAGATATCGTTGAGAAGTCTTATTCCATTAATATTGATGATTTACCGCTTGATTTTGAACCAATCGTTCAGGTTATCCCTAACTTCTATAACAATGCGAAGTTAGCTAATCTTTTCGAATGTAAAGTAGGTAAGGGTAAATTATTCGTCACTTCAATTGATTTAGAAACTGATATTGATAAACGTATTACAGCGAAAGCTTTAAGAAACAGTATTTATCGCTATTTAAATAGTGATGCGTTTGACCCTAGACAGAGTCTAGAACTTGCTAGTTTAGTTAAAGTTTTCACTCCAAAACCACAATATGAACTTGATTTAGTTGATGTTGCCCTATATAAAAAGGCCTTTGCGTCAAGTGAAATGGAAGGCCATCCAGCAAGTTATGGTAATGATAATAACTTAAATACCGCTTGGGAAGCAAAGGATTTTAGCAATGGACAACATTGGACTGTTGACTTAGGTCAAGTATATGAAATCGTGGGTACAAAAATTACTTTCAGTGAAAAGGCTAACTATCTTTACGCGATTCAAACTTCAGTGGATGGTAATGAATATAAAATTGTAGTTAATCAAACAGGTCAAACAAGTACAGATCAAGAACGTTTTGATGAATTCACTGATCAAGCAAGATTTATCCGCATCGTCTACAATGGTCTACCTGAAAATGTCAAAGCTAGTCATAAAGAAGTGAAAGTATATATAAAAAAGAAATGACCCACAAATTAAATAATATCCGATTATATCGGATATTATTAATCAATCATATGTAAGCGATTCCAACCTAAAAACGAAAGGATTTGGATAATATGAAGAAGCCAATTATACTTAGTGTATTTATCATACTACTGTTACTAATAGGTTGTCATAAAAGAGGAGGACAAATAACAACAACTCCTCTTGAAACGACTGTAACTACTCCTAATCAAACTACCACAAAAGATTCTACCACCACGAATAAACCAGTGATAACGACAACAACTCAGGGAATAACTCTTCCTGATACGATAATCGAAATTGATGCAAATGATAATGGACCAGAATTTGCTGGGTATGGATTAGTCGCAACTGGTACAGATGCTCTATTAGTCGATTATGATGACGAAACACGACGACAAATACTTGAGTATCTCTTTAAAGATAACTACGGTCCCGAAATTAAATTATTAAAGTTGGAAATCGGTGGCGGTAGTAATAATACCAATACTTCGGTAGCAAGTCATATGCCTACCCGCGATATCGAAAACTACTATGCAAGTTATGGATGGAAGATTCTCAAAGAAGTACAAGAAATTAACCCTGATGTTAAGTTGATGGGGTTACATTGGTCATTACCAAGTTGGGTAAAGACTCCTAGTGATGAAGCATATTACATCTATAAATGGGTTGATGGCATGAAACGTGTTCATGGCATCGATATTGATTATATTGGTGGGCAACGTAATGAAGAAGAACCAATGAATCGTTACTTTACTATCGAGTTAAGACGATTATTAGATGAAAACGGTTATGGACATGTAAAAATCGTGGGTGGGGAAGCAGTTTATAGTAAATGGTCTGTCGCTGATTTAATGATGAAATTCCCTGATTATAACGCAGCTATTGATGTTATTGGTGGTCATTATGTTTCACCTCATTATCCAAATCCTATTTATTTCCAACTAAATAAACCAATATGGGAATCCGAAGCTGGAGGTTGGAATGGTGAGTATAACACTTATGGTAATTTCCGTAAATTCCTTATTAACTATGTTAATGGAGGATTAAGTGGGTTACAAACATGGGGATTATCAGCTAGTGTTTATGAAAATAGTTGGTGGCATATGATAGGAATTATTACAGCCAAGAATCCTTGGAATGGTAATTGGACGTATTACAACCAAAATTGGGCGATAGCTCATATTAATCAATTTGGTGATTTTGGTTGGTACTTTATGAAAAACGCCAGTGGAAGAACAGCAATTGAAAAAAGCTATTTTGCAACCATTAAATCTCCAGATAATAGTGATTACTCGATTTTAATTGAAACTTTTGAAGCAAAGACTGATGAAGAAATTCTTATTAAAGTAAATGATAATATGCCTAAAGATAAAAAGGTTTATGTTTGGTCTACAGATATTAATGCGACCAACCATAACAGTATATTTGTTAAAGTTGATGAAATAACTCCGAAAAATGGTGAGTATCGTTATGTATTAAAACCTAATCGTATGTATAGTTTCACAACCACAACAGGTCAAAGCAAAAAAGGACTAGAAGTTAATATTAAACCAGATACCTTCTGGTCACCTAATTATGTTGAAGATTTTGAATCTTACGACATTGGACATCGTCCTAAATACTTCATTGATATTGAAGGTGCTTTTGAAGTAGCTCAAGCAGGTGGAGGAAGAGAAGGTAAAGCCTTAAGACAAGTAGCTATTGGTGAACCAATTAGATGGTATGGTGCCTTTACGGATCCTTATCCATATACATTATTTGGTGAACCATTCTGGACTAATATTAAAGCTAGTGTGGATGTGTTGTTTGAAACTAATGGTTATGTTGATTTAGCGATACGTGCAAGCGAAGATGCCATGAAAGAAAAACTTAGCCGTAAAGGGTATTACATTCGTCTTCACAATAGTGGTAAATGGGAAATCCTTAAATATACATTGAATCAACAAACCAAGACAAACGTTAAGAAGGTACTTGCTAGTGGTACTATCAATCCTATTCCCCTTAATGAATGGAATACAATATCAATTGCAGCCAAAGGTGGGAGCATTACAGCTTTCTTAAATGGTGAAGTGCTGACTACAGTTCAAGATTACTCTTATATGTCAGGCAATATCTTCTTAGCGACTAGTGGATATAAATATTTCCAATTCGATAACTTAATTATTGAACCATTTAACTAGATAGGATGTATCGTTATGATAGCAGATAAACAAACCTATTTACGTTCCTTAGTAATTGAATTAACAAAAACATGGCCACAAAACCGCTTCATTAATCTGGTTTTCCATGGTCACAGTGTCCCAGCTGGATATTTCCTCACTCCTTATGTGAATTCGTATGGTTCTTATCCATATATATTACACAAAAAACTCAAAGAACGTTTCCCCTTTGCGATAATTAACCCAATTGTTACCGCAATAGGTGGAGAAAATAGTGTCCAAGGGGCAAAACGGTTTGATAGTGATGTATTATGTCATAAACCCGATTTACTTACTATCGACTATGGTTTGAATGATCGTTATGTCGATATCAATGCTTGTGTGTTGGCTTGGCAAGAAATGATCGAAAAAGCACTTGCCAAAAACATCCCGGTAATTCTATTGACTCCTACTCTAGATAATTCTTATTACAAACAAGATGCAAACTGGGAGTTATTAAGTAAACATAGAGAGCAAATCAAAAAACTAGCTGATATTTACAATGTAGGTTTAGTCGATAGTTTTCAAGTTTTTCTAGATTACATAAATAACGGTGGTGCATTAGAAGATTTACTTTCCCAAAGTAACCATCCAAGTGAAAAAGGTCATGCATTAGTTGCGCAAGAACTATATCGTTATTTTCCAATCTAATGTACAAACTTACTGTTGATCATCAAATATTCTCAAGATTACTTACCATTTCAAATTTGACATATAAGGAAGTGATTTCAATGCATCGTTGGAAATATTTATTAGCTGAGTATACACAAGAACCCATGGAAACCCATACCAAGAACATTGATGGTATTAATGTACTTTTTCAATATGATAAAGTAGTGCCAAGTTTTGATACTTATAAACTAGATGAGCCAACACGAAAATATCTAAGTCTTAATGGTGAATGGAAGTTTATCTTTGATGTCAATAATCGAGTTCTTGAAGATAAATATTACACTATCGATTTTGATGATTCACTTTGGCAAAATGTAACAGTACCGCATTGTTATGAAACTTTAGAACGAGAGTATTTTCAAAGTTTTTCGAAAGATGATTATGGTAAGGGGCCAGGATTTATCGATGGCTATGCATGGTATCGAAATTGGTTTAATCTAGATTCTTCCTGGAAAGATAAAGCAATTACGTTTAAATTTCTTGGTGCTTACTACAGTGTTTGGATCTTTATTAATGGAGAATATGTGGCAGTTCATGAAGGTGGACATACTTCATTTTCTCTTGATATTACTGATTATGTTAATGAAGGAGAAAACCTTATAACTGTTCGAATTCTTCGTGCTAAATGGTTTGATGATTACCTCGCACCAAATCCTCAACCAATAACACACAAAACACATATTGTTCATTCACCTGTAGATTTATGGCCTTATGGTGGTATAACGCGTGATGTCTATCTTGAAGGAACTGAAAAAGTATATATTAGTAAAATCTTAGTTAATGCTCGTGAAGGTACATTAGAAATCAAAACAATCATTTCTAATGATACTCTAGAAGAACAAAATATAGCAGTAACAATTAATCCAGGTGAAAATACTGGGGGAGAGGTTAGTAAACAAGAGATCACACTAAAACCTGGAGCTGTTAGAGTACTTTGTGATCTAATCTCTATCCCAAATGCAGAAACCTGGGAACTAGATAACCCTAAATTATATGAAGCACGTGTTACTTTAAGTAATGGTGATAGTCTTAGTGTTAAATACGGCATGCGCACGTTTAAAGTCGATGATACGCGTTTATTATTAAATGGTAAAGCAGTCTTCCTAAAAGGTATAAATTGGCACGAAGAATCTTATGTAAATGGTCGTGCTATGACAAAAGAAGAATACGATCGCGAGTTCGCATTAATTCAAGAATGTGGCTGCATCCTTTTACGAAACTGTGTTTACAATCGTCATCCATATGCCTATGAATACTGTGATGCACATGGATTATTGATGCTTGATGATGTTGATCACTTCTGGATTACATGTGCAATGCAGAAGTTTCAATTAGAGGAATATGGTCTAAGTCGAGCTATGGTATTAAAAATGGCTTGGAATAATATGAATCATCCTGCTGTTGTAATGTGGTGTGTCCAAAATGAATGCGAAATGGCTAATCCTGATGTTTTCCGAACTTGGGTATATGACCTTGTAAATGCGATAAGAAGCATTGACATTCATAATCGTCCAATAATCCAAGCCCAACAAAGCATCCGTTGGTATGATCCTTCCTTAGATATTTGTGTCGTTATCGGGGTAAATGAGTACTTAGGCACACATCATGAAACCGATAAAGAGCATGAACTAGCCCTAAGATTAGCGAAACTTCATAAACAATATCCTCATAAACCAATTTTAATCACAGAAAATGGCGCTTGGTCGATTAAGGGGGATGAGGAAAGTGAAAACTGGCATGTTGAAAGATTTCTTGCTCATTATGAACAAGTATTGCAGGTTAGTGATTTTGTGGTTGGTTATGTGATGTGGGTTTTCAAAGATTATAAAACCCGTCATCCATATGCTCGCAAGAATAATGGTGTTTCGATGATGGGGATAGTCACGTTTGATAAGTTAGAAAAGAAGAAAATATTCAATGTTTATAAAGAAGCAAGAGTACCGAAATACCATTTGCAGAAAGTGCCTAAGTAAAATGGGTGATATAACAAGGAGGATATTATGGTAATTAAACGCAGTTTTGCTTACTGTTAATGTCAATATAAAAATTACCAATTTTGAGCGTGAGATATTTACCAATTTTGGTGAAATTCTCATGCTCATTTTTTTGATAGTTCAATATTTTGAATTTTGTCTTTGATACGGTATGACCTTCCAGTGATGTTGATG
>JAAZCR010000252.1 GCA_012513195.1 Bacilli bacterium
ATCCATCTCATCCATATAATAATGATGAGTTGTATACTTGGAGTGATAATTGTGTTTTTGTTTTATCATCTTGATAGTACATTCTTAGCTTTACTTGGTACATTATTCACTTATTTCGTTACTGCTTTAGGCGCATCGCTTGTCTTTTTCTTCAAAAATGTAAAAAAAGAAGTTCTTGATTTTATGTTAGGTTTTGGGGCAGGCGTGATGGTTGCAGCTAGTTTCTGGTCTCTTCTAGCACCTGCGATTGATATAGCTGCATCTTTAGGGAAAACTACTTGGATTCCTCCGTTAATTGGTTTTTTATTAGGCGCATTATTTTTACTAGTCATTGATATTTTTCTACCTCACCTACATGCTGATAATGAACTAAAACATTCCGAAGGAATCAAAACTAATTGGCAAAGGAGTATCCTTTTAGTTTTGGCCATTACCCTTCATAATATTCCTGAAGGTTTGGCTATTGGGGTTGCTTTTGGAGCAGTTAAACTAGGAATAGAAGGGGCTACTATATATAGCGCCTTAGCTTTAACATTAGGAATAGGACTTCAAAACTTTCCTGAAGGTGTGGCGGTGAGTGTACCATTAAGAAGAGAAGGAATGCCTAGAGGCAAATGTTTCTTTTATGGACAATTATCGGGAATTGTTGAACCTCTTGCGGGGGTAATCGGGGCACTTCTTGTAACATCAATGCGTGCTCTTCTACCATATGCATTATCATTTGCGGCTGGTGCAATGATTTATGTGGTAGTAGAAGAACTAATTCCAGAATCGAAGTCAAACAAAGAGGCGAAAATAGCAACGATTGGAGCTATAGTTGGCTTTGCGTTAATGATGGTATTAGACGTTAGTTTAGGGTAAACGTTTCCATCTCTTTTAATATCGAAAAAAATACGTTATAATAAGAAATGTTGTTAAAACAATGGAGGTATTGTTATGAATTATGACGTCATTGTCGTTGGCGCAGGGCCAGCAGGCATCTTCACTTGTTACGAGTTGATGATTAAAAAGCCCGATTTAAAAGTTGTTTTAATTGACAAGGGACATGACATTCATCACCGCCGCTGCCCATCCTAGAAAAGAAGATTGATAAGTGTCCAGTCAATCGAGAAGGAATATCTAGTTGTTATCCAGCCTGTTCCATAACTAATGGATTTGGAGGAGCGGGTGCTTATTCCGATGGTAAGTTCAACATTACTAGTGAATTTGGTGGCTGGATGACCGAGTATTTACCAAATGAAACAGTGGAAGAACTCATAAAATATGTTGATAGTATAAATCTTCAACATGGTGCAACTACCGAAATAACAGATCCATATACCGAAGAAGTAAAGAAAATTGAAAAGAAGGCTTATGCGGTTGGATTAAAACTTTTAAGGGCTCGACTTAGACATTTAGGTACAGAAGAAAACATTGAGATTTTAAAACGTATTAATGCCTCAATGAAGAACCATATTGAGTTTTTATTTAGAACAGAAGTTGTCGATTTAGTGGTTGAAGATGATAAAGTTCAAGGCGTAATTTTAAAGGACGGTAGAACCTTATATGCCCCTAATGTCGTATTAGTTCCTGGTAGAGATGGATCAAGTTGGCTAACGAAAATGATGAAGAAATACAATATTGAAATGATTAGTAATCAAGTTGATATTGGTGTAAGGGTGGAAACCAATAATATTATCATGGATGATATTAATAAACATTTATATGAAGGTAAATTTATTTTTCGGACAAGTTTAGGCACAACAGTACGAACCTTTTGTTCTAAC
>JAAZCR010000253.1 GCA_012513195.1 Bacilli bacterium
TACTTAAAAGGGGAATGACATCTTCTTTCTTTTCCACAAAGAAACATTTAATATTGTTTTTTTCTAAATTTTTAATTGTTTTTTCAATCCGCTTATCCATAGCCATCTCCTTAACTTACAATAATTGATTAATTAAATATAGTATTAATAAATGAGCAGGATAAAAGATGTAAAATAGATATTTTAATGAATAACCCCGCTCATGGTTATACATTTTGATAAAAAACAATGCAAATACCGCAAATAACTGGATTACAATTCCGAAATAAAATGTACCATTAATTAAACTTGTGACTAATGGTTCAAGCACAAATAAACTATTAAGAACGATTAAGGCGAATGTAAGTTTTTTAAAATCCTTTCGGTAGTAATAAAACGCAAAAATTATCAAGACTCCAATAGCATTATAGTCAGTCATAAGGATTAATGCGAGTAAGCACATTAAGATAAGATACATAAATGCTTTAGAGAAGTCTTCTTGGACATATTTATCAAATAAAATAAGCGCAATTAAGCCGATACTTAAAGTGAAAAAGACATTTTGATGTGATAATTCATAATAACTACCGTAAAAAGCCAAATCAAATGGAACCTCAGATATGATCGCAAAAATACTTAAACGAAGCAAATATTTATAACGATTACGCGTATGCAAAAAACCTTCTACTAAAAGAAATGCAAAGATTGGGAAAGCTAAACGACCAATAATCCGCATAATTAAATAAAGCGAATGATGCTCAAAATATAGATATGACGACGTGGCAGCAATATGATCAATAAGCATAAAAATGATGGCTAGTAGTTTTAAATTAGAGTTACTTAATCGCATTAACATTACCTCTTTCCTTATACTACTATTATAACGAATTTATTTTCTTTTTTAAATCTTAAAAAGAAAAACTCCTTTTTCGTCGTATCTATATATGAACACTATTAAGGAGGTAAGTATGTTAAATCAAGTAATCATTGTTGGAAGGTTAGTAAGGGACCCAGAAGTACGGCTTACTACTGATGGTAAGCGTGTGGCAAATGTGACTATTGCTGTGAATAGAAACTACAAAAATAACGAAGGTCGTTATGAAACAGATTTTATTAATTGTACCCTTTGGGAAGGTATCGCACAAGCAACATGTGATCATTGTCAAAAGGGTAGTATCATTGGAGTTAAAGGACATATAATTATGCGGCAGTTAGAACTGGAAAATCGCAAAATCTCCTATCCTGATTTAATCGCTGAAACAGTTACATTCATTAGTCGTAATAAAAATACCACCTTACAAATAAGTGATAATAATGCAAAAATAGAATGAGTTCATCCTCATTCTATTTTCATTTTTCTCTTATATTAACTTAATTAAACCCTTCTCCGTTAATTCATAAACTTCATCAAAGACTTCTTCTAGGAATTTACGGTCATGGGTTATACAAATTACACAACCTTTATAGTTTAATAGTAAATTATGAATTACTGGTGCATTTAAAGGAGAAAGATTCCGCGTAGGTTCATCTAATAAAAGAACATTATTCTTACTTAAAACCATTTTTAAGAAGAGAAGTTTCACCTTTTGACCACCACTTAGTTGTGATGTTTTATTTTCCATCTCTTCTCTTGTAAACTGCAGAGCACCCATTATTTTTCTGATTCTTGCTTCATCATAAACACCTGATGTTTTCATCACGTAGTGCAGTGCTGAATCATTAGAAATGAATAACTCTTCGTATTTTTGACTCATATAGCCAACTGAAATATCTTCCCGGTTTTTTAAATCATCATAAATACATTTTAATAATGTACTTTTTCCACAGCCATTTTTACCAATGATAGCTATCTTTGCATCGCCTTGCACATATAACTTTACTTCTTGAGCGAGTATCCGTTCATTAATCTTTAGTGGTGCAAGGTAAAAATCAAGTACAACCTTACCTTTAGGAATTAACACATCTTCTTCAAAAAATAAATCAATCGCTTCTTCTCTTTCGGGAATCTCTAGGAATTCTGCTTTTTCTTTTTCTAATCTTCTTTCAATACTCTTCAATGCATGAATTTTCTTCTTCAGTAACCTACCAGTACTAGGGTTACGCACTGCTTGATCTTGAGCAGCTTCAACACGACTATAAATTTGGCGAAATCTTTCCATTTTCTTTTTATAGTCTGCTCGTTGCTTACGGGCAATCATCTCTTGTGAATCAAGAGCTAATTTTCGAAATTCTTTATAGTCACGATAATTCATTTTAACTACTTCATGGGTAGGTTTTCGTTTCTTATGGATAAGACTTAAATGAATTATTCCATTAGAAGCATTCTCTAAAAGTTTCTCATCATGCGACACGAATAATAGTGGTCGTTCTTCATTTAAGATAAAGTTTTCTAGAAAAATGATTGTCTCTAAATCTAAGTCATTAGTTGGTTCATCTAAGAGTAGAAGATCAGGTTCATGTAGGAGAATTTTGGCAAGTCCTAGTTTAACTA
>JAAZCR010000254.1 GCA_012513195.1 Bacilli bacterium
TCTTAGCAATTGTTTTTTTAATCGCAGGAATAGCGTATCTTTTTGAGAAAACAGTATACGATTTTATCGACGACGTATATTATGGTACGATTAAGGGTTACCAAAAAGTCAAAAAAGTCATTAGTTCTACTTTTATCAAAATGAAAGAAGCATCAGAAAACATAAAAAGTGAAACGAATGAAGTTATTGCGGAAACAATTACGGACAAGTCACCTTTCACCGAAATCAAAGTAACCACAGAACATCTAAATATTGATAAAACCAAATTGAATATAAATAAATATGTGAAACCAAGTTTGAAAACTTTAAGTTATCACGATAATAAAGATAATCTCGATAAACAAAAAGAATTAACTATTCAAAAAGGGCGAAAATTAAACGAATATTTAAAAACACAATTTGGCAATATGGGAATAACAGAAATTTTTATAGGCCCAACAATTACTACTTTCGTTATTGAAGCAGAAAATAGTCTTCGTAGTAAAAAACTTTTAAATCATGCTAAAGATATCATGACTTTATTTGAAAATGATAAACTAAGAATTTATGAACGTTATGAAAAAAGTTTAAGAGTTTATCTTGAACTTCCTCATGAATATCGCTATTTGGTAAGTTTACGAGAAGTATTAGAAGAAGACACCACAAAAATTGATCTTCCGATTGGAAGAAATTACTGTGGGAAGCTTTTTTGTATAAATCTAGATAAAATGTCTAATATATTAGTGATAAGTAGTGACATAAATTCAAAACTGTTACTACTTAAAACAGTTATAAATGTAATTTATTATAAGTTTTCCCCGGAAGAATTTCAGTTAGTAATTTGCGACTCAACGAAGTATGATTTACGTCGTTATGAGAACATGAGTCACTTATTTTATCAGTATGTATATGATGATGTTGGTATGAAGGCATTAGCGATCAAACTATATACTGAGTGCGAACGACGGTTAAACTTACGAGATAGTAATGAGGGTGAATATATACCCATACTTGTGATTATTAATGATTTCGTCGACTTCTATTTAAGTCAACCTGAATATCTAAAATATTTAAATTACTTGCTTACTTATGGTGCAAAAGCCAAAATATATTTAATTTATGCAACTACTAATCTAACTGAAAAAGTGCTAACTCACACTTTACTAGCTCATTTTTCAAGTATTATTGCCTTTCATATCAACAATAAAGAAACATCATTCAAATATCTTGAGGATGATGTGACGAAGTTATTAAAAGATGGGGATTGTATCATTTATAATCGCACTGATAATACAAGTATCCGTTTGCAAGTAGTAAATATTACAGAAAACGATGAATTAGTCTAACTAAGGAGGTAATAGTATTCGATGAAACGTCTTCTACCATTAATCGCCCTTATATTTGCTGTACTTGTATGCTTTGGTTGTCGCGCACAAAAGTATGAAATCGCGATGATAACTGATGTTGGTACTATTGATGATAAGAGTTTCAACCAAGGTACATGGGAAGGTGTTAAAAAGTTTGGTCAAGAGCGCAATATTTCCCACAAGTACTACAAACCACAAAGTAAATCTACAGAAGATTATATAAAAACCATTGATTTAGCCATCAAAGGGGGAGCTAAGGTTGTAGTAACACCTGGATATTTGTTCGAACCTGCCATCTACGTAGTCCAGGATAAATATCCCGATGTCAAGTTTATCTTGATAGATGGTGCTCCCAATAATTTTACTTATGATGAAAGTGGCAATTTAATTGGTGGCGAAGAGCGAATTGAGGATAATGTATACTCACTTTTCTATGCTGAGGAGCAATCTGGTTTCCTTGCTGGGTATGCAGTTGTGAAAGATGGCTTCCGCAATTTAGGATTTATGGGTGGTATGGCTGGGCCCGCGGTTGTACGATTTGGACATGGATTTGTACAAGGAGCGGAATACGCAGCGAGAGAATTAGGTTTAGATAACGATGCGATATCCATCAAGTATCATTATATAGGTAAATTTGAACCAACACCTGAAACACAAACGATGGCAGCTTCTTGGTATGCGGGTGGCGTCGATGTAATCTTCGTCGCTGCTGGTGGTGCTGGTAGCAGTGTTATGAAAGCAGCTGAGGCTACGGAAAACAAGTACGTTATTGGTGTTGACGTTGATCAATCAGCAGAAAGCGATACGGTAATAACAAGCGCTGTCAAAATGCTTGCGACAAGTGTATATCAATGTTTAGATGTTATCTATAACGATAATAGTGAATATAAAAACATTTATAAAGCAGGACAAAAAATGACGCTTGATGCAAGTATCGATGGTGTTGGATTACCGAGCGACTTTTCGCGATTCCCTAATAAACGCTTTACAAAACAAGATTATGATGCGATTTTTGCGAAATTAAAAAATCGCGAAGTAACAGTTTCTAAAAATTTAAAGCCAGATAATGTCACCTTTGAAGAGTTCTTTAACCTTGATAAAGTACAAGTAACTGTCATAAGTTAAAAATCATAAGACCAGTAAACCTGGTCTTATGATTTTTTTAAGAGTGGTAAATACTATAAGCGAAAGCAAAAAGAGGTGAGATTATGGAATATGTTGTCGAAATGCTTAATATCACGAAAACTTTCCCAGGGATTGTTGCCAATGATGATGTAACCTTTAGATTAAGAAAAGGGGAAATCCATGCCTTGTTAGGAGAAAATGGGGCAGGAAAATCGACATTAATGTCAATTCTCTTTGGTTTATATCAACCTGATAAAGGTGAAATTCGCATAAAGGGTAAACCAGTAAAAATAAAAAATCCCAATGATGCCAACGATTATGGGATTGGGATGGTACATCAACATTTCAAATTAATTCATAATTTTACTGTTGCGGAAAACATCATTCTCGGGAAAGAGGATACCCAATGGGGTTTCATCACGAAACAAAAAGCAATTGAGAAAATCGTTGAATTAAGTGAATTTTATAAGTTGAAGGTGGATCCTCATGCCTATATCAAAGATATATCTGTGGGGATGCAACAACGGGTAGAGATACTCAAAATGCTTTATAGGGATGCGGAAATACTCATTTTTGATGAACCCACAGCTGTACTAA
>JAAZCR010000255.1 GCA_012513195.1 Bacilli bacterium
AGCTATAAGAAGTAGGGAAAATATGAGCATTTGTATTATAATCTTAAATTACAATGATTCTGGTACTGTCGAAAGGTTGGTTGATTCAATTATTGAATACGAGATGCTAAATCGTATTATAATTGTGGATAATTGTTCAACTGATGATTCTTATGTAAAGTTATATACTAAATATCAAGGTTGTGATAAGGTTTCGGTTATTTTAACGGATAAAAATGGTGGTTATGGATATGGTAATAATGTTGGCATAAAATATGCTTATTATCATCTAAGAGCAGATTATATTTTAATTACAAACCCTGATGTTGAATTTTCAAATGAATTAGTAAAAAGGTTGATTAATGCTTTAAATTCTAATGAAAGAAATGCAGTTGCTAGTGCTCTACCAATTACACCGGAAGGAAATATTCAGTTCAATGCTGCATGGAATATACCATCACCATTAAAATACTTATTAATGACAAGCAGTATTGTCAATAGATTGATGAAACCGATTTATTTAAATGAATTAGATTACAAATATTCACATCAGGTAGAAGTTGATTGTGTTGCAGGTTCATTGTTAATGGTAAAAGCAGATATTATGGTTAACTATGGAATGTATGATGAGTCAATAT
Organism: Bacilli bacterium; assembly: GCA_012513195.1. Classification (GTDB taxonomy): domain Bacteria; phylum Bacillota_I; class Bacilli_A; order Haloplasmatales; family Haloplasmataceae; genus JAAZCR01. Next base: position 618 of record JAAZCR010000255.1, read on the forward strand.
TTTTATATTGTGAAGAGACAGTATTAGGTTTTAAATTTAAAAAGGCAGGTTATAAAACTATTTTATTGACAAATATAATGTATACTCATTATCATTCCGTAACGATAAATAAAAGTTATCAATCTGAGATAAAGAAACGAAGACTTCTTCATAAAAGTAAAATTATAGTTCTTAAAAAATACTATGAGTTAAGCCCACTTTATATTATCTTATCAAAAGTGTTTTTATCATTATGTTTATTAGAAGCCATGTGTAAGGATTTATTTAAAATGCTCCAGATGAGAGTTTTACAACAGTTAAAAAAGTAAAACAGATGATAAAAGTCTTGTGAAAAGAGGTTTTGCGATGATTAATCTATATAAGGAAAAAAATGAATGTTGTGGTTGTTCAGCTTGTGCAAGTATTTGTCCAACACAAGCTATAACGATGGAACCAGACGAAGATGGTTTTTTCTTTCCCGTAGTAAATAATAGTAAATGTATTAGATGTAGAATGTGTTTAAAAACCTGTCATTTTCGTGATACCAAAATTAAAGGTAATAGACCTCTTGCTGCATTTGCAGCTATTAACAAAGATGAGACTGTTTTAAAAAATAGTTCATCAGGAGGAGCTTTCTCAGCACTTGCATCTATTGTGTTAGAAATGGGAGGAGTAGTATTTGGTTGTGCTTTTAACGAGAGAATGGAACCTAACCATATTGGTATTGACAATTTTTTTGATATAGAAAAGCTTCAAGGTTCTAAATATGTTCAAAGTAAAATAAATAATACTTTTATTGAAGCTAAAAGATTATTAGATCAGGGAAGAATAGTTCTATATAGTGGGACACCCTGCCAAATTGCTGGTCTAAAATCATATTTAGGGCGAGAATATAATAATTTATTGACTGTTGATTTAATATGTCATGGAGTTCCAAGTGAAAGTTTTTTTAAAGATTACATTTCATGGTTAGAAAAGAAAAACAAATGGAAAATAATAACCTATAAATTTAGAGATAAAGGTAAAGTAAATATGGGTTATTCAGGGAAAGTAATATATATTAAAAAAAATGGTAAGATTGGAGAAAGAACAATTTATTGGCCATTAGACTGTTATTATTATTATTTTCTGAATGGAGATATCTGCAGAATGAGTTGCTATGAGTGTAAATATGCCTCAAATTATCGACAAGGTGATTTTACACTTGGAGATTATTGGGGTGTGAAAAAGATTCATCCTGAGGTTAATACTCAGAATGGTGTTTCATTATTGCTTATTAATACAGAAACAGCAATGGGGTATGTAGATAAACTAAGTAATTATCTTAAGCTTGTGAATTCAGACTTCGAGCAGGCTAAGAAATATAATGGACAACTAAACCATCCTGTTCCTAAAAGTGAGAAACGAGAGATGATATTTAAAACTTGGCATACAGGGGGGTATACTGCGGTTGCAAATGAGTTTTATTTTAAAAATAGGAAAATGATAGTTGTTAATCAAGTTAAAATTGTTATGCTTCAGATTATTAAAAAAATTATTAAAATTTTGAAAATGTTTGGTACTTAATAAAATGGAATGATTGTCCCACAAAAAGCTAGAAAATATAAACAAATATAGCAAAATATGATATAATAATGGTATCAAATCCTAGGGAAAGGGATGAGGCCATTATGTTTTGCAGGAATGCAAATTATCAAATATCGATGTTTGATCCA
>JAAZCR010000033.1 GCA_012513195.1 Bacilli bacterium
CCTTAATCCCTATGATCAAGAACTTATCGATGTCCTTTTATTGAATCATTATCCTTTTGATAATTATGTATTAATTGAAAATGCAGAAATTACTTATGCAAGAAAACCTGTTGAAATACCGATTAATTCGGAAATCATTAATACTCTCAATAATGAAGGAGTCTTTATCTCGCAAGATTTAGTGACTAATCAGTTATTGGCAGTAAAGTATATTGATCAAGATAAGCAGGTTATCTTTTTTTACAATCAAGAGATGTATGATTTATTAGCAGAATATCATACAAAGATTGTTTCTTCCGCAAGTGATTTACCAGAAAACTACTTTGATAAAAATAGTTTTAAAAAGATTATAAGTATTATTAAAGAAACCGATGTTGTAACATTTAAAAAGACAAAGTTCTATGACTGTGATTACTTATTATTAACCACGATAAATAGTAATAAAATTCTTGAAGATATCCTGAATGAAATGACACTTCCCTTAAGTTACTCCTTAATTATCTTCAGCATCATCTACTTATTTTTCTATTATCGCTTGAATCAATCGATTAATATACCACTAGACAGGTTTGTAAAAAGTATTGATGATTTAGAGGTAATTGATAGTGATGCGATAACCCTTTCTTCTAGTGAATTAACTTATGATGAGTTTGTTCTCATTTTTAATCATCTTAAACGACTAATAGTATATCTAAAGAGTACTTATGAAAATATTATTACTTCACTAAATAATGAACTAAAAAATGCGGAAAAAACGAATGATGCCAAAACAATGTTTCTCGCTAACATGAGTCACGAGATGCGTACTCCACTAAACTCCATTTGTGGTTATACACAATTATTAAAGCGGATGGGCTATGACAATAAAGAAAAGGTTCAAGAGTATGTTGAATGTATTTCTACTTCAAGTGAATTACTCTTACAAAAGATTAATGACATATTAGATTTATCTAAAATTGAATCCAATGAGTTTTGTTTAAACGAGCGTCCGAATGATTTAGCCCAAATTGTTAAAGAAGTATATGATTTATTAAAAGTACAAACTCAAAACAAGAATATAGAATTTTCTTATAATCTTGATCCTAATATTCCCCCCTGCCTTAGTATTGATAGTACCCGCTTGAAACAAATATTGATCAATCTAATATCTAATGCGATTAAATTTACGGAAAAAGGACAAGTTACTTTAGAAATCGAAGTGTTTGGCTACTCAAATGATTATGTAATCTTAGAGTATACCATTAGCGATACTGGCGTTGGTATTTCCAAAGATAAGATTGATAATATCTTTGTACCATTCTTTCAAGCATGTAGTAACAAGTATCCTAATACGGGGACTGGTTTAGGACTTACAATTGCCAGGGACTTAATTAAATTAATGGGTGGCGACATCAATGTGCAAAGTAAAGAAAATGTTGGAACAATCTTTTCCTTTATCACCAAATTTAAGACTTGTGATGTCGAAAAGGTGGAAAATCATAATCAAGAATTATCAAATGAATATATAACAGAACTATTAAAAGGTAAGAAGATATTAGTTGTAGAAGATAATGTGATAAATCAAATCTTTATTAAAGAAATCTTTAGCGTCTATAACAAATCTGATTTTGACATTGCGAATAATGGTGTAGAAGCTGTTGAAATGTGTAAAAATAAACTTTATGACATCATTTTAATGGATGTTCAAATGCCAGTCATGGATGGTGTTGAAGCTACGAAGATTATCAAGCAGATGGTTAGTTATCAGAATGTACCAATAATCGCTTTAACCGCCACTGGTTTTTCAGAATATATTAAGCAATATTTGATGGATGGCATGGATGATTATCTATTAAAACCCTTAGAACTTAAAAAATTTAAAAACGTCCTCGCCAAATATCTTAATAAAGCGAATTAACCTTGATATTTCATAAATATTACGTTAAAATAAGGCGAGGTGTTATAAATGTCGATTGCAGAATTGCTTGCGAAGGCAGAAGAAGCCTATGACAATAGGGATTTAGAAACTGCTTTAGAATATTATTTATTGGTCTATGAACAAGTAAAAGATGATGTGTGGTTATTAATCACCATCGCCTTATTATGTGATGAGTTAGGAAAGTATGATGATGCCATTACTTTCTATGAAGAAGCTCTGCAAATTGATGCCACTAATCCAATCGCTTATTATGGCTTGGCCATTGTCTATGAAAATCTAAAAGACTATGATAAAGCTATTAGTTACTATAAAGAAGCGATATCCTATTGGCCAGAATATACAGAAGCTCACTTTTTCCTCGCTAATCTATATGATGATATCGGCGAAACTAACTTAGCGATTTATCATTATCAACAAGCGATTGAGTCTGATCCCAAATACTTCTTTGCGTATTTAAATTTAGGTAGTGTATATGAAAACTTAAATGAAAATGAACAAGCTTTAGAATGTTTTGAACAAGCATTGAAACTTCGAAAAGACAATCATCTATTGTACTATAATTTTGGTGTGGTTTATCGCAAATTAAATCGGATTGAAGAAAGCATTAAAGCTTATGAAAAATGCTTAGAAATAGAACCAACCTATGCGAATGCTTATTTAAATCTAGCTCTTCTATATAAGGATTTTTATCATGATTTAGATAAAGCAATCGAAATCTATTCCCAAGGCTTGCAATACCATCCTTTCCACACTGTACTATTATATAACCGCGCTTGTTGTTATGCGTTATTAAAACTAGATGATTTAGCTTTACAAGATTTAAAGAAAGTAATTGAACTTGATCCTAGTTTTCGTGATTACATTTTAGTTGACGATGAGTTAAGTAATCTTCATAAATTTTTCTGAACAAGATAAATGCCCATACTTAAAAAAAGTATGGGCATATTTTATTATGTGATTGATGAGGGAGATGAGCAGTGTGCTTATTATGTATACAACTAAAAGAAGTGATACTTTTGCGAAACTTATCGATAAATACCATTGTTTATTAAAGGATGTTTTTCAAGATAATGATGTAAACTTGATTAAATTAGTACCTAAGCAAACAGTATTTATCCCTATAAAGGAACAGGGCAAGATTAAAATAGTTGAACATATTACTACAAATGATACGATTGGTGATATCCTTACATTATATAATATTGACATCACTACTTTACAATACTTTAATAATTTTCTTCAGTTAATTTTAGCAGAAAACCAAGTGCTGAGAATTCATTCCAAGTTAGATCAAGATTTCTTTCAAAATCTTCTCTATTAACATAAAAAGGTACCTACAGGTACCTTTTTATGTTAAGCTTACTCCATTTCGACAGGAGTTACTGTACGGCTGATGATATTAACTTCTTTTAATAGAGCGAGTTTACCATTTTTGGTGGAAATAACCCCATTAGTGGTAATGGCATCCGCAAAGTTCATAATATCTTCTTGGGCTTCATCAAGCGAACTAATAGGATTATCAATATATAATGAGTAAGTTCTTCCGTTTGCGGTTTCAAAGACTAATTGAAGTTTGATTGAATCCATCGTTTTTCACCTCCTTATTATTTAGTTACATATCATTACGCTGTTAATAAATAATCTTCGTCAACGTAAATCTCTAATACAGGATATTGGCTTAAGCGACCGTATAGTTCAGCAACTTGGACAAGTACATCATCGCTTACCGTGCCATCGATGTTTTTGGCAATGCTGCCTTGTCCATCTATCTGGCCATTGCCCTGCTGTCGCTCAAGCTGTGGGAGCTGACCGATCTGGCCGGCCCGCTGATGGTCATCCTGGCGGCTCAGACCATCGTCATGGCTTTGTATGCAGCCTTCATCACCTTCCGCATCATGGGCAAGAACTATGACGCTGCCGTGCTGGCTGCAGGCCACTGCGGCTTTGGCATGGGTGCCACACCCACAGCTGTAGCC
>JAAZCR010000256.1 GCA_012513195.1 Bacilli bacterium
GCGTGAGGCTGGTCGAATCGTTGCTTTAACTCATCAAGAATTAAAGAAACATATAAAACCAGGAATAACAACATTAGAATTGGATCAAATTGCCGAAGATTTCATTCGTTCGCAAGGGGCCATTCCTAGTTTTAAAGGTTATAATGGTTTTCCTGGAAGTATTTGTGCCTCCGTTAATGAGGAGTTAGTACACGGCATTCCCGGGCCAAGGGTATTAAAAGATGGTGACATTATTTCCATTGACATCGGTGCGATGTATAATGGTTACCATGGTGATTCTGCTTGGACATATCCTGTTGGCAAAATATCAGATGCAGCACAGCATTTGCTTACTGTAACAGAACAAGCTTTGTATGAAGGGTTAGCACAAGCTAAACCTGGAAATCGTTTATCAGATATATCTCATGCCATTCAAACATATGTAGAAAAACATGGATATTCTGTAGTAAGAGAGTATGTTGGCCATGGGATAGGACAGAATCTTCATGAAGATCCTCCTGTTCCCAATTATGGCCTACCTAATCGTGGACCATTATTGAAAAAGGGAATGACACTCGCCATTGAGCCAATGGTTAATCAGGGAAAACGCGATGTTAGAGTATTATCTAATAATTGGACTGTAGTAACTATGGATAATTCCTTATGTGCTCATTTCGAACATACAATAGTTATTACAGATAATGGTTTCGAGATTTTAACACAATTATGAAATTGTGTTTAAAAGGAGGATTAAACTGAATGGCCAAAGATGATGTAATTGAAGTTGAAGCTACTGTGGTGGAGACATTGCCCAATGCTATGTTCAGAGTAGTATTAGATAATGGTCATAAAATTTTGGCACACGTTTCTGGTAAAATCCGTATGAACTACATACGCATTTTACCAGGAGATAAAGTGACAGTAGAATTGTCACCATACGATTTAACACGTGGCCGAATAACTTATCGACATAAATAGAAGTAAGCTCCCAAGAGATAAGGAGGTTTATAAACATGAAAGTCAGACCATCTGTAAAACCCATTTGTGATAAATGCAAAATAATCCGCCGTAAAGGTAGAGTTATGGTTATTTGCGAAAATCCAAAACACAAACAAAGACAAGGTTAATAATTAGGAGGGGCGCTAGATGGCACGTATTGCAGGTGTAGATATCCCACGCGATAAACGTGTAGTAGTATCTTTGACATATATTTATGGTATTGGTAGATCAAGAGCAGAAGAAATACTAAGAAATGCTAATGTGTCTTTTGATACTCGAGTACGCGATTTAACAGAAGATGAATTAAACCGTATTCGTCGTGAAGTAGAAGAATATCGTATTGAAGGTGACTTACGTCGCGAAGTCGCCATGAACATTAAACGTTTAATGGAAATTGGTTGCTATCGTGGCATACGTCATCGTAAATCATTACCTGTACGTGGACAACGGACAAAAACGAATGCCCGTACAAGAAAAGGTCCAGCTCGTACAGTAGCTAATAAGAAAAAAGCTACTAAGTAATAGCGAAGGAGGTTAATATGGCTAAACAACGTAAACGTCGTGTGAAGAAGAATATCCCTGTAGGGGTTGCTCACATTCATTCGACATATAATAATACAATTGTGACCATCACAGATGAACAAGGCAATGCTATCGCTTGGTGCAGTGCTGGAGCTATTGGTTATAAAGGTTCTCGTAAATCTACTCCATTTGCTGCCCAATTGACATCTGAAGCTGCCGCTAAAGCAGCAATTGAACAAGGTATGCAAAAGGTTGAAGTATCTGTAAAAGGTCCTGGTCCTGGTCGTGAAGCAGCAATCAGAGCACTACAAGCAGCTGGCTTAGAAATCCTTTCAATTAAGGACGTTACACCAGTTCCTCACAATGGATGTCGTCCTCCGAAACGTCCTCGTGGATAATTAGTGGTGAATAGTTGATAGATAAGATTGGGGAAAACGAATAAAGGAGGGCAAAAGCCTATGTTATTATTTCAAAAACCTAATATTAGAATCGAGCAATTAATCAGAGATCGTTACTATGGTAAATTTATCATCGAACCTTTAGAAAGAGGTTATGGTATTACTCTCGGTAACTCATTACGCAGAGTATTATTATCCTCTTTAGAAGGTGCGGCGATTACCAACGTGAAGATTGAAGGCGTTCCCCATGAATTCTCAGCGATCTCTGGTGTTGTTGAAGATGTTACCCAAATCATCTTAAATCTCAAAAAACTTGTTCTTCACATCGATTCTGAAGATGAAAATGTAGAAAAAGTCCTAAGAATACAGGCTGAAGGAGAAGGTGTCGTCACAGCAGCTGATATTGAGCATGATGAACAAGTCACGATTATCAATCCAAAATTACATATCGCAACGCTCGCTAAAGGCGGAAAATTGAACATGGAAATGGTAGCCAGACGCGGTAGGGGCTATGTAAGTGCTGATGAAAATAAAAAATTTAATCGCGAAATCGGACAAATTGCGATAGATTCAATTTATACACCCGTTGAAAGAGTTCAATATGAAGTTGAAAAAACACGGGTTGGTCAAGATGCTGATTATGACAAATTAATCATAGAAGTATATACTAATGGCAGTATGGAACCACAAGAAGCTGTTGCGAAAGCTGCCAAGATTCTCATTGATCATTTGAATGTAATCGTTGAAATTAACGAAAAAGCTAAGATGACCGACTTTATGGTTGAAAACGAAGAAGACACAAAGAATAAGATACTTGAAATGAGTATTGAAGATTTAGATTTATCAGTACGTTCTTATAACTGTTTGAAACGTGCTGGTATTAATACCGTTCAAGAACTCGCTAATCAAACTGAAGAGGATATGATGAAAGTACGTAATCTCGGTCGTAAATCCTTAAAAGAAGTTAAGGATAAGTTAGCTGAACTAGGATTATCATTACGTCGTAATTAATAATTCCCATATGGAAGGAGGACATAGAAAACGATGGCAAGAGGATATCGTAAATTAGGTAGAAGAAGTGATCATCGCCGCCATATGTTACGGAACTTAGTAACAGAATTAATCGTGCATGAACGAATTGTGACAACTGAAACTCGCGCAAAAGAAGTTCGTTCCATCGTTGAAAAAATGATTACTTTAGGTAAACGTGGAGACTTACATGCACGCCGTCAAGCTGCTGCTTATGTTCGCCGCGTTGAAGCTAATGAAACTCAAGATGCTATTCAAAAATTATTCTCCGATCTCGCTTTGCGTTTTAAAGAACGTCAAGGTGGTTATACAAGAATTTTAAAATTAGATGCACGCCGTGGAGATAATGCTCCAATGGTTATTCTAGAATTTGTTGAATAATAGATAAAATAGTTTTAAAAATAAGGACAATGATATTAATGATTGGGGATTTTAATATCACTTGTCCTTTATTTTTAAAATGTTTGCTTAGCGATAAAGAATATTTATCGCTAAGCAAACATTTTACTAACAATATCCATTTATAAATGCTATAATGGATATGCTATAAAAAGAGTGGTGATTCAAATGAAAAAAGGCGATTTTATCATCGCTTTAGTAGTAATAATTATGATGGCATTTGTTGGCATCGGTTATTTAATTTATATAAATTCGATGGATAATAACCGCTATGTCAATATATATGTTGAGCGGAAATTATATAAATCAATAAAATTAGACGAAACTGTTGATTTAATTATCGAGGTAACAACTGAACACGGTTATAATAAAATCCATATTCATGATAACGGTGTAGAAGTAATCGAAGCTGATTGTCCAAATAAAGATGATGTTAGACAAGGTTTTGTCAAAATGCCCGGTTTTCCCATCATTTGTGTTCCTAATCGCTTGAAAATTATAATTGAGGATAAAACTGCTGAGCCAATTAATGACGCGGTGAGCTAGGAGGACTTATAATGAAACCAATAATCGAAATTACTGATTTATACTTTAGTTATGATAATAAAAATCTTGCTATAAACAATTTAAATTTGATAATTTATGAAAAAGAATGGGTAGCTATACTTGGTCATAATGGCTCAGGTAAATCAACCTTAGCGAAATTGCTCATTGGTTTATTAGAACCACTACGGGGAACAATTAAAGTAAATGATAAAATTTTATCACAAGAAACGGTTTATGATATTAGACGGGAAACGGGAATCGTATTTCAAAATCCTGATAACCAATTCGTTGGTTCAACCGTAGCTGATGATATTGCTTTCGGTATGGAAAATCAGCAAATTAGTCGCGAGGAAATGAAAAAACGCATTGATAAATATATTAAAAAAGTACGAATGGAAGCATACTTACAACACGAACCACACTTGTTATCAGGAGGACAAAAACAACGGGTAGCGATTGCGGGAGCACTAGCGATGGACACAAAAGTTTTAGTTTTCGATGAAGCAACTTCAATGTTAGACCCGCAAGGGCGAGAAGATATCAACACTTTAATCCAAGAATTGAAAAATGATGGTGATAAAACAATTATTTCTATTACCCACGACATTAAAGAAGCAATGCTTGCAGATCGTGTTGTGGTTATGAAGGAAGGAACAGTTGTCGCAACTGGAAAACCTACCGAAATTCTTAAAGATGAAACGCTGATGAAAGATTGTGGGTTGGATGTGCCCTTAACAGTTAAGTTATCGCAAGAATTAAAGAAATATAATATAATTAATGATATATATGTTAATCAAGAAGACCTGGTGAAATCATTATGGGAATACAGTTTGATAAAGTAAATTATCTTTATGCTCGTGGTACATCACAAGAAAAAGCTGCTCTTATTGATATTGATTTAAATATCGATTTAAATGACTTTATCGCTATCATTGGTCATACGGGTAGTGGCAAATCAACCTTAATTCAACATATGAACGCCATTCTACAACCAACTAGCGGTGTTGTCAAAATCTTAGACAAAACCATTATCGGTGGTAGAAAGAATCGAGATATTAATATTGTAAGAAAACGGGTTGGACTAGTGTTTCAGTTTCCCGAGTATCAATTATTTGAAGAAACAGTCGAAAAAGATATTATGTTTGGTCCGCTCAACTTCGGAGTCACCAAAGAAGAATCGGCTATTAAAGCGCGGGAAGCTCTTAAATGGGTAGGACTCGATCAAGACTTGCTGCAACGTTCACCATTAAATTTAAGCGGTGGACAAATGCGACGTGTGGCCATTGCGGGAATTTTAGCGATGGAACCAGATGTATTAGTACTAGATGAACCAATAGCGGGATTAGATCCTCAAGGTCAAAAAGAAATGATGGAGATGTTTTATAATCTCCATGTAAATCAACAAAAAACCATTATCCTCGTTACCCATGATATGAACTATGTTGCTCAATATGCGAACCGGATAATTGTATTAAATGAAGGACGGATTGGCTTTGATGGGAATACATGGGATTTATTTGCTAATTATGAATTAATCAAAAAGTATCATTTGGATCTACCCGATATTACCAAATTAATAATCGATATTGAAAATAAATTAGGTATTGAACTAGATCATAAAATTAATACAGTAGAAAATCTTGCACAAGCCCTTGTTCAGGCTTTAGGCGGTGCTAATCATGTTAGATAACATCAAGTTAGGTCAATATTTACATGGTGACTCGTGGTATTATCGTTTAGATCCACGAGGTAAGTTGGTCATGTCAACTTTTTTTATTGTCATTATCTTCATGGCTAATAATTGGATAACCTACCTTGCGGCAACCCTTTTTACCTTAATAATAGTATTAAGTAGTGGGGTACCTTTAAAGTATTTCTATCGTAGTATTAGACCTATAGTGGTTTTAATCTTCTTTACTTTTTTCCTTAATCTCTTCTTTTATCGTGATGGCACACCATTTCCACCATTAAATATCATCATTAATAAAATCGTTGTTATTGTTTATGCGATATTAGTGGTAACTTTGCTTATTTTTCGTTTCACAAAAGTAATTGATCGTTACATAATTCCGAAAATCTTTAAGTATTCAACCTTATTGTTTATCTTAATAAATGTAGTATTATGTTATTTAATTAAATACACACACTTCAATTGGAGTTTTCAATGGATAGTTTATAAAGAGGCTTTAATTAACGGTGGTTATATCATATTACGTTTAATTTTAATAATCTCCATGTCAAGCCTTTTAACCTTTACAACTAAGCCAACTGATTTAACTTTAGCGATTGAACATGTTCTCACACCACTAAAAATAGTCAAGTTTCCAGTATCTGAACTAGCTTTAATGATTTCCATATCCTTACGCTTTATTCCTACTCTCTTAGAAGAAACTCAAAAGGTATTAAAGGCGCAAACTTCTCGGGGTGCTGATTTTACTGAAGGTAATATTAAGGATAAAGTTATTCAAATAATTTCATTATTAGTACCAATGTTCATTATTTCTTTTAAACGAGCTGAGGAATTGGCTAATGCGATGGAAGCACGAGGATATGTACCTGGTAGAAAACGCACATCGCTCAGAGAATTGAAGTGGCGACTCGTTGATACTTTTTATGTGCTAAGTTTTATCCTGCTGACAGCGTTCTTTATCTATTTTAGAAAATAATTAACTATGAAGTTGGGTGTGATATCATGTCA
>JAAZCR010000257.1 GCA_012513195.1 Bacilli bacterium
GATCAGAATGGGAAGAGCATATGAAGTTCGGAAAGCAGCGATGATGAAAACTGCTTTGGCAAAGACAAAAGTTTATTCACGGTTTGGAAAAGAGATCTATTTAGCGGCCAAAAGCGGTGTTCCTGATCCCGAAATGAATGTTAACCTTAAACGAGTAATTGAACGCGCAAAAAAAGCCCAAGTTCCTGCTGATATCATAAAACGTGCTATTGAAAAAGCCGCTAGTGGCGTTCAAGATGCATATACAGCTGTTCGTTATGAAGGATTTGGACCAGGAGCATCAACAATCATAGTTGATTGTTTAACTGATAACGTCAACAGAACTGTTAGCGAAGTCCGCAATTGCTTTACCAAAACCAAAAATAAAATGGGGGTTGCTGGTAGCGTTTCATTTATGTATAAAAGTCAAGCCGTTGTATCATTCGTTGGCATGACAGAGGATGAAACCCTTGAAGCCTTAATTAATGCTGATATTGATGCCGATGTGGAAGTTGATGATGATATTGTTACTGTGTATGGTGATCCAACTGATCTATATCGCATCAAACAAGCATTAGAAGAAGCTAACCCAAACATTAAGATTGACGTAGAAGAAATCACTATGATTCCACTAAACTATGTAAAACTAGAATCAGAAGAAGATAAGGCTAATTTCCAAAAACTATTAGACATGTTGAATGAACTTGATGATGTCCAAGAAATCTACCACAACGTTGAATTAGACTAAAATAGAACACCTTCTAAGGTGTTCTATTTAAATAATTATGAAAGGAGTTAATTATGATTAAAAGGGTTCTTTCGGTGCTAATGTTTCTAGTATTATTGTTAGCATTAACGAGTTGCGATGATCCTAATTCTCTAACTTTTTCACCAATGTTAGAAGTTCTACCATCCTCAATGTCACTCTATGAAGATGATTACAGCGAAAAAATTAATTTGAGTGATTTAGTCATCACAAACCTAGACACAGAGAGTCTAGTATTCTCAATCATCACTTTACCACAACATGGAAATGTTAATCACTACAAGACAAAAGATGGAATTGAAGTTTATTACACACCAGATAATAACTTTTATGGTGAAGATTCTTTTATATATCAAGTTACTAACGGTAAAATCACAGCGCAAAATCGCATCAATATTCGAGTAAGATCAGTAAATGATATTCCTTCATTATTAAATATCAGATTAACTGCTTATGAAAATACTTCCCTCGTTATCAATTTAGAAAACTATGTGTTTGATATTGATAGTGATCACTTAATCTATACATTATCACTTTTACCTGACTATGGTTTTGTAAGTTTAAATGGAAGTATATTGACCTATTCACCTAGCGAAGGATTCATTGGTAATGTTACCATTGGTTATATGGTCCAAGATGAACACAACGGAGTAAATTCGGGATACATCCATATTACTGTGGTACCTAAGCCAAGTTATTTAGAAGAATAATATGATAAAGAAAAAACTAGTTCTAAATGAACTAGTTTTTTCTTTATCTTTTTTTAACTACCATACCCAATAATTATTCACTAATTTTAAGTGTCTCTTCCGCAATAACCTCTTTATAAAAGTATTGCTTAATGGTTTTTACAGTAAATTGAATCTCGACGCTTTCATCAAAAGAACTACTATTATCAAAAATGGTGATAATCTTTTGATCAATCATTTTAAAGTCATCATTATATAACAATAAGTCCGTATACAACATTCTTGATTGTTCGGTTAAATTAATAATGTTCAATTCATTAGTATAAGAAATGTCACTAATATTCTTGCAACGTGTATCTGCGCATTTAATTAGTCCCTCTGGAGTATTAATATAACTTTCATTTATATTGCGTGCTAATCCTACTGTACTCATATACAAAAAGTAACGATCATTGTAGTAAGAAATATGCTCAGTGTTTTTAAATAATCTGAAGGTTAACAAATCGATATCGGTAAGATGCATTACTTCTTTTTCATCAAACTGTCTAAACGCTTTAAATAAAAAAGGAATCATTTCATTAACTGGTACATAATCAAATAATGTAACGAATGTCTCTAAATTTCTTATATTATCGCTATCGACATCTAGATATGTTGTATCATCTTTGATGTTATATCCATAAAGAGTGTTCTGTGGCGCTATTACTTTAATCGCCAAATCATCAATCATGAGTCGAGTTGTGTCAATATTTCGGTATTTCCCAGCGATAAGCGATAACTTATCCATGTAAAAATCATAATAGTAAACATTATTATTCATAATTGATAGATGCAAAGTAAAGTTATCTAGACTCGTAACGAGCGACATGTTTTTTACAATATTAAAAATTGGCACAAAACAATCATCCATTTTTTTATAAAAAGTTTGGACATGAATAAAACCATTATTATAGGAGTAATACTCGCCTTCTGTTGTATAGAAGATATCAATATATGAATACCCGATATTTATCACTTGTGGTTCATTAAGTTGTTCTGGATTTATAAATGAAGTTATCAATCTACGATGATAGTTATATTCTTGCGTTGCTGATATAGTGTAAATCCAAAGGTTATATCGCGAGTTGGCTTGATTATAAGTGCTAGGATAACAGAGTTTTATATCTCCAATTTCTTCGTAAGTGTTAATCTTCGTAAGTGCCGGATAGGAGATTCGCTGTTCTTTAAAATTGTTCATGCGCCCAACTGATATTACAGTAGTTATTATCACAATAAAAAAACTAAATACAACTAATCGTTGATTAAAGAAGGCATTTAAACTGTAATCACCAGTTTGTTCAAAAATGGTAAGATTGTTATCACTAAATAATCTATACCTTAACTCAAAGAAACCGTAGTTGAGGAAAACATTAAGAAACATAATAATGTGTACATAAATAGTAGTTTTATTTAAATATACATTATTAATCGATATATAATACAATAAAACGATAAAAAGATAACCGATCAAGAATAAAGAAACGATACCATACTTACTAAAAACATAACTTTTTTTGTTAACTATTTTATTTAACCATGATAGATACAAATCATATAATCCTAGAATTATTAGATATGTTAAGAAATAAGTACCTAAAGAAATAATACTAAAGAAAATAAAAAGATAAAAGTCAAATTGGGTAAAGTTATTAAAATGCTGATTGGTGTGTTTATATATAGTGTAAAAAACATTCTTAATTAGAACATTATATGAATAGGTAACACCCATACCTAATATAATCGCAATAATAACTGCAGATAATATATTACTTTTCAGATAAGAAGCAAGCGCAAAATTTATATAATAAAAGAATTTAGGATCGACAATGATAAATATACCTATGGTAAAAAATAGCAAATAAATCAAGTATATTATAATTGAGATAATGGATAAAGTATCCATTTTATGTTTAAAGAAAAGATAAAAATTATTATAGTCATTACTTTCTTCATTTAAAGATAGATAGCTATACTTCCAAATTCGATAGAATATTAAAAAAGCTAGCCAGTTTAGGCCAAGAGTTAGGATTGTTTGGATAATTATTGCTGTTAGGGCTGTTTTTGATAGCTTCAAGCATCTCACCAACCTAAAATAAGAATCTATATAATTATTATATCAAATTATTAGAATACTGAAAATAGTTTCATTAAAAATTAAAATCCCATAGATAAGTTAAACTTATCTATGGGATTTTATGCTTAACAACATGCACAACCAATAATAACTAAGAGAATGAATAGTACAAGGATAATCGCATAACCAAAGTCACCAAAACCAGGTATGCCCATATGAATCCTCCTCTATGCTTTTACTATATAATATGTAGATTAAGAAAATTTACCTATTATATTAGCCTGTATATGGTTTAATTACCCCACATGCAATCCGTTTTCCCGCATTTCCATCAGGTTGCTTACGATAATCATCAGGATTTTCATGGATGACAACTGCTCTACCAACTATTTCATCTAAAGTAAATTTATTGGTGAGGAAGGCTAAGTAACTTACTCCATTATTAGAAAACAGAACAGGTAAATCTCCAGCATGATTTCCATGTGGTTCATTCCGAGGATTAAAATGCCCTCCAGCAGCTTGGAAAGGATTATTTTCATCTCCTACTGTACAATCCCCTTTTTCATGAATATGGAAACCAAATGGACCTATAGGTGGATTGCCTGGTTTATAGGGTGGCAAACCTGTAACATAAGCATAAACCATCACACCTTCGGGTACTGCTTCAAAATAAACCTCGCCATAGATATCGGGGTATTTTGGTCCACCAAAAACTTGTGCATATAAAACATTTAAATTATTCAAGGTCTTCACCTCGATATATACTATGACATAAGTATAAAATTTGTTAAAAAAGAAAGGACACTTTAAAGTGTCCTTCTATTGGGGGTAGTTCTCTTTTATAAAATCTATTCCAGCTTGAATAGCTGCATCATTAATAGGTATTAAATGAGCTTTTTCTTCTCCAAATGATTTCTTTAATAACTTGATAATTGTTTCTTTATCGATTAGTTTAGTAATTTCA
>JAAZCR010000258.1 GCA_012513195.1 Bacilli bacterium
GTACAACTTCATCCCAAGTCTTTGGAACTTGTAAATCTTTTTGTGTGAAGTATGTCTTATTGTAGATGAATACTTCTGTAGATTTGTTGAATGGTAATCCATATAATGTTCCAGCTTCATCATAACCCATGTTTTCGGCAATATAGGAATCAATGAAGTCATCTAAGTCTAAGCCCCATTTTATATGGTTTACATATGGATCTAATGGTTCAATCGCATTTGCAGTTAAGTAGTTCGCAACATGGTCAGGATAACCAATTAACATTGTTGGTGTCGTACCAGCAACGATTGATGATGTAACTTTGCTTAATAAGCCATTATAGTCACCTTGACCAGCTAATTGAATTGTAACATTTGGATGCTCTTTTTGGAACTCATCAGCATATTTTCTGATGAATGATTCTTTATCTTGACCGAAAGCGTGCCAGAAGGTAATAGTAACAGGTTGTTTAGTTAATTCATTAGGAATTTCTGATTCAATGATTTCGAGAGTTACTGTCTCACTAGCAACTGCACCCTTTGAGTCTTTGGCTGTAACGATTAATGTATAACGACCTGGTTTAGTGTAGTCGATTTCTTTGTTACCTTCAACAGTATATGTAATCTCTACATCGTCGCCATCAGCATCTTCTGCTTCAAATCCCGCAATTGGATCAAAGTTTTCAGGATTGCTACCGAGATAGAAGCGGACGATTTTCTTGATATAGACGAAACGTGGTGGATTATTAGCATCTTTACCAACAACGGTTAATCTTACTGCTACTTCTGTTCTTAATCCTTTTGAGTCTTCTGCATAAACTTTGAAATTGTGGGTACCTACAACATTAACATCGTAGGAACCTTCAATTTTTACTTCTACTTGTCCATCTTCAGGGTCAATCGCTACTACACCACTTAGTGGATCATAAGGATCGCCTTGATTAATAGTGACTTCGGTTTGTACACCTTGAATTACTGGTGGTTGATTACGCTTTTTAGCACAACCAGCAACAGCGATAATAACCAATAATGTTAAGAAGAGAAAAGCTATTCTTTTCATTTACACTTCTCCTTTTTCTATAGTTTTTTGTTTTTATCCTTTAATGCCGCTTCGTCCTACACCGCGCATAATGTATTTGCGTGCGATTAAGAAGATGATTAGAATTGGCACGGTGATAATGGAAGCAGCTGCCATTTGAAGCCGGTAATCAGGAATACCAGTATCAGCATCAACGAAACTTTGTCGTAAGATGATAGATACTAGATAATGATCTTTTTCTGTTACAAGTCGTGGCCAAATGTAAGCATTCCAAGTACCTAATGCATTCAAGATAGTAATTGTGATTAAGGTTGGTGAAGCTATAGGTATCATAACTCTCGTAAGGAACTTGAAGTCGCTACAACCATCGACTTTTGCAGCTTTATAGAGACTATCAGGTATTTGCTTAAAGGTTTGTCGTAAGAAGAAGATATAGAAAACATCAACTACGAAGGGGAATATTAAGGCATTGAAAGTGTTGTACCATCTAAATGTGTTAGAGATAGTAACGAAGTTAGTAATAACATATAATTCCCCTGGAATCATCATGGTCATAAGTAATAAAGTGAAGAGGAAGTCTCTACCTTTAAACTCTAATCTAGAAAAAGCGAATGCGGAGAGAATAGTTGTTATTACTGTTCCTAATGTCGTCCAGAAAGCTACAACTAATGTGTTTTTAATATAAAGACCAAAGGTTGCTTTCGAGAATGCTTCCTTGTAGTTAATCCAGAACATCTCACTGAATTTTAAGAAGAACTTAACATTAGTGGTGCTTTGGAAAGTTGACCATGACATTAACGAAGTAACAATCATCCAATAGAATGGAATGATAATAATTAAAGCTAAGACTGTTAATCCTGTGAATGAGATAATATTAACAATTGTGCGTAAATAAGAACGGTTGAGTTTTTCAAGTTCTTTTGACTTGAATCTTTTCTTAACTTTAGGTCTAACTTTGAATATTTCTAGACCAGCAAGTACATATAAGATAGCACTTGGAATATTAGTAGATATTAGTGCTAATACGCCACCAATAATCTCGTAATAACCCGTGCTACGATCAAAATGTTCTTCTTTTAAATTCTTATAGTTTTTATAATTTAGCACTAATGAGGGTATATTAATAATTAGAGAAAAGACACAAGCACTAATAATGGTATTTAGAGTAGTTTCAGGCA
>JAAZCR010000259.1 GCA_012513195.1 Bacilli bacterium
AATTAGTGCTGGTTGTGAAACAATTACTTTAAATTAGTGAAACTATGTGATAAAATGAATTAGAAATATTTATTTCAGAAGGAGGATAAGTTCTATGAAACGGATTATCGTTCTTGGTGGCGGATATGGCGGTATCTTAACAGCAAAACACCTAGAAAAGAAACTAAGAAAAGAAGAAGTTAAAATCACATTAATCGATAAAAATCCATACCACACCATGTTAACGGAATTACATGAAGTAGCTGCCGGACGCGTTCACGAAGATTCAATTAAAATATATTTTGATCAAGTGTTCGCGGGACGTAAGGTTGATTTTGAATTAGCGGAAATTAAGAATATTGATTTTCAAAATCAAAAATTAATCTCAGATAAAGCTGAATATCCTTATGATTACTTAGTTATTGGTACTGGCTGTAAGCCAACTTTCTTTGGTCATAACGAATATAAAGAACATGTCTTTACATTATGGTCTTTAGAAGATGCAGTAACTTTACACGAACACATCGTGGATCAATTCCGTAAGGCAGCTAAAGAAACTGATGCTGAAGTTAGAAAACAAATGTTGACATTTGTGGTTGTCGGTGCTGGCTTTACAGGTGTGGAAATGGCTGGTGAACTTGCCGAATATGTTCCTGCATTATGCCGTGAATACCATATAAATCGCGAAGATGTAACCATCAAGTTGATGGATATGGCACCAAGAGTTCTCCCAACCTTCCCAGAAACCTTATCCAAAAATGCGGTTAAGAAGTTAAACAAATTAGGAGTTGAATGTTTAACTGGCCAACCTTGTCACAATGTCACCAGTGAATCCATTAACTTCGGCGAAGAAGTAATTAAAACGCAAACGATTATCTGGACTACTGGTGTTGAAGGTTCTTCGTTAATAGATAATATTAATGAGATTAAAAAACAAGGCAGAGGTCGTTTAGTTGTTAATAAGTATTTACAAACCGAAGAATACAATAATGTTTATGTAGTTGGTGACAATATCTTCTATATTCCAGAAGGTCAAAGTCAACCAGTGCCACAAATGGTTGAAAATGCTGAGTTATCATCCAAACTCGTTGCCCATAACATCATTGCGGATATTAAAGGTCAAGAAAAGCGCGAATATAAACCTAAGTTCCATGGCGCAATGGTTTGTATCGGTGGCCGTAAAGGTTTAGCACAAGTTGGTACACCAAAGCGGATGTTCAATATTAAGAATAGTTTTATTGCATTATTTATAAAACACTTCATTAATGTTATTTACTTCATACAAGTATTAGGTTGGACAAAAGTTTGGTCTTACATTAAACACGAATTCTTTAATGTACCAAATAATCGTAGTTTTGTTGGTGGGTTATTCTCTAAGAAAACACCAAGCATTTGGACCGTACCAATTCGTCTATGGTTAGGGTTTATGTGGTTCTTACAAGGATTACCTAAATTAGTTAAGAAATTGTCTGGTGGTTGGGATACATATTGTAAGTTGAATGAACTACCATCAACTTTCATCAATAAAGGTTTAATCTGTACAGCTGTTGGTGAAACAGTTAACTTTGTCAATGCGACACCATTTGAAAATAACTTTACCGTTCCTAATACTACTTGGCGAAATGCGGATGGTTTCTTAAATAAATTCTTAACATATATTAACGAATTCTTCGCAGGATTTAAACCAAATGTATCCACAAATTGGGGTATTTCTTATAATGTGAAATATGTTTTCGCATATTATCAACAAAACTTTAAATGGATTGGTTGGTTATTCGTTGTCTTTGAATGGCTATATAACATTTTCATTATTATTTCTGATTGGTTCATGAATACGATTATTGCTTATATGGCACCATTCTTTGAATTCATGCTTGCTATTGGTGAAGTAGGAATTGGTATTCTCTTAATTTTAGGTCTCTTCACAGTACTAGCGTCAACAGGTTCATTAATTCTAACCTTTATGGTCATTGTAGGTAGCCTATTATCATATGATGGTATCTTCTTAGCAGAATTAATTTGGTACTTAGTCGCAAGTATCGTCCTCTTGAACTTTGGTGGAACTGGTCATGTATTATCGCTTGACTATTATGTAATGCCTAAAGTTCATGCTTTCTTGCAAAAGATACCATTCATCAAGAAATGGTACCTCTATGGCGAAAAGGCTAACTAATACTCCTAAGAAAGAAAGAAGGAGGAAGAAAGATGAAAAAAATATTATATGCGGTAGTATTACTCGCGTTCATCGTTATAGTAACATCATGTGGCATAAATACGCTCTATTACAATTTGGGGAATAAAAATGTTTATTACTATGATTATGTTCAAGAGTCTACACCAATTGCGATTGAAATTGACCCATATGATTTCTTAAAAGATAAGAATGAATGGTTAAAAAATCGTAAAGATATTAAATGGAATAATGCGCGAGCAAATGACCCTAAACGTTTTTATGATGTAGTAGTTGAATACCGTGTATATGAGTCACATAATCGTTATCAAGAATTAGAATTAAAAGATGGATTAATCGTTTTTGAAAATCCTCATCAAGAACTTGGTAATAACTCAAAATATGAGTTTAGAATCCATTTCCTTGATAAAGAAACACAAGACAAGAAGACAATGATTAATTATTATGTTGTCTATACTTTCAAAAAATCACCTATTAACCCAGAATATAAAGAAATCACTATTTTAGTCAATGAAAGTTACACATTACTAGATAATGTGGTTGAATATAGTGGTGAAAATCGCTTAACTTATGCACAATTACTTGAAAAGTATAATGTTCAATATAAAATCTACCGAAATGGTGAATTATTAGAAATTGAAGTTGAAAATGATACAATATCCTTCGAATCTGCAGGTACTTATGAAGTAGTTATTTTATTAACAGCAAAGAGTTCTGGTTCTAATGATAACAATAATAACGATGGGAACTCTGGTGCTACTCCAAGTGGAAATGATGCTGAATCGGGAGCATCAACCCAAGCAGATGCGAATAGTAGTGCTTCTGAATCAGGCGGAAATGATGGTTCAAGTGGTGCGACACCACAACCTGGAGAAAATACGCAAACTGGAAATGCATTCGAAATTCGTTACACTATTAAAGTAACAGAAGAATAGCATAAAAAAGGACATATTATCCTGTGTGATAATATGTCCTAATTTAATGTGTTCTTTTATCTAGCATATCTAAAATTTCGATTAATAGCGCTTTTTTATCGTGTTTTAAACCTTTAATTGCTTTTTTCGCCTTTTTGAGATATTTTCTACTAATTCTATGACTCTTTTTAATCCATTTACTATTTTTAATGTAATTGATACAGTAGTTGAAATCTTCGATGGGCGATTGTTTAGATAAATTGCGAATATGCTTTTTAATTTTTTTATCTTTAAGTGCTAAGATAACTGGTAGGGTGATATTCCCGTTCATTAAATCAGCGCCATTAGGTTTACCTAAATGAGTCGTATCTTGAGTAAAATCGAGGATATCATCGTTGATTTGAAAAGAAATTCCAAGATTAATACCATAGATATATAATTTTTTCAAGGTTTTTTCATCAACACCAGCAAGTTTCGCACCACCTAATAAGCTCGCAGCAATCAAAAGAGCAGTTTTATTTTTGGTTTTGGTAATGTAATCTTCATAAGTGATATCGAAATTAAATAATAAGCGTTGTTGCGTTATCTCTGAACGACATAGATCAGTTAAGTGAAAATCATTGTAGTAGACTTCCTCAAATTCGAAATTTGATACCGTTTCACAACATAAACTTACCAAATAATCGCCAAGAATTAAAGCATTAGTAGTACCGTAGATAGTGTGTAACGTTGGTTTACCACGCCTAAGTTCAGCTTTATCAATGATATCATCATGAATTAAACTGGCTGTGTGGATTAATTCAAAAATAGCCGCAAGATTATAAACTTGATCCTGATCAGCATTACCAAAATAACTACCTAAAACAGTAAAGATTGGTCTAATTCTTTTGCCTGAAGAAAATAATAATTGTGACAAATGTTCACGATAGTGTTCAGGTAAGTTGGGATCTTTATTAATAATTGCTTTTATTTTCTCTTCTAGTAACGTTTTATTAAAATTACATAAACTAGCTAAATCCATTATTACACCTGCTTTTTAAAGTATTGATGATGTTAACTAATAAGTTATCATCGCTTGTACCATTTAATAAATTCAACATAATTTCTTTTGTAGTATGAGCAAAAGTTTTCAATAACTCAAACTGTTGATGTTTATAAAGAATTTCAGCGACATAACTACTGATAAAATCTCCTAATAATATCGCATATGGTAAATGTTCGGGATTATCATAGGCATTTAAGTGATAATCCAAACCAGTATAAAACAAAGAATAACAACTAGCGACAAGTTCAATATAATCAGTTAAATTATGATCGGTTAATGCTTTTACCATTTCTTGATATTTATCTTCTCTTTTAAGAAATGGTAAAGGAGTATTTTCTTTAATATAATTTTCTATATATTGAATATAGGGATTATTCATCATATGCAACACCTCGTATAACAATAATTATTCTTACATATTATCACACAATTGTCAAATAGTATTCAAAAAGCACGAAAAACTTCACAAAATCACAGGGTTTATAAATTTGTGAAATTGTTTTCGTAAATGATTAATAATTTCACAAAATTTCTTGTGTTTATCACAAGTTTATTGTATAATACATTCGTGAAAAACATCATAATCAAGGAGGATATCATGAAAAAATTATTTACTATTTTTTCTCTAGTACTATTAGCATTAGTATTAAGTGCATGTACTGGAAAAACAAAAGGCAAATTTGACTACAAAGACGGAGTATACTTCGCAATTCAAGAACGTACTGAAAATCAAACCTACAGATATTGGGTAACAGTTACTATTAAAGACAAGAAGATCACCAATGTTACTTGGGATGCTTATCATGTTGATGGTGCAGCTGTTAACTGCCGTGGCGACAGCAAGATGGTTTGTTCAGAAAAAGGTAACTATGGCATGAATGCTAACAATGGTGAATGGTATTTACAAGCTAAAAGAGTAACTGATTGGATCGTAGCAAACCAAAAAATTGGTAATGAAATTGAAATTAAAGACAATGGCAAGACTGATGCTATTGCTTCTGTATCAATCACAGTTAAAGAATTATTCGATTTAATTGATGAAGCATTAGAAAATGAACCAGTAGAAAAAGGCGACTACAAAGACGGTTACTACTATGTTGAAACAGAATTAGCAGATAAGACTGTAAAATATGCAGTATTAAAAGAAGGCACTACTGATGAATACTTAGTATTCGAAGAAACATTCAAGACATCAACAATGGGTACATTCTTAGTAGTTAATGGTACAATCGTTTTAGCAGACATCAATGCAAGACATGATGCATATATTTATGAAACAAATACTGATGGTTCATTCAAGAAGCATACAGTAGTTGTTGATGAAGAACAAAATAAAAGAGAATCTTACAACATTATTAAAGGTACTGGTAAATTAGAAAATGGTAAGGTTACATTAACTGGCGCTAAAAAGTTTGTAACTAAAGATTCAGCTGGTAAATGGTATGGTATGTCAGATACTGGCAAAGTTGAATGGAACATTCAAGTTCAAAACATTGAAAAATTATTATTAGAAAACCAAGGATTAACAATTAAAGACGGTAAGATTGAAGGATTAAATACAACTGATGCTAATACTGGTGCTACATTAAGTGCAAGCAGCATGAATGGTATCCTCAATGTATGGAATCAATTCTATAACAAAGCTGCAAAATAATTAATTGAACTTGAATTATCAATAAATTTAAAATAATAAAAAAATAAAGGTTAGAATCTCAATCGAGGTTCTAACCTTTTTAATTTAACCTAAATGGAAGGTGTAAACTTATATAATTCATCAGCGTTGTTAGTCGTATAAAAGTTTAATCCATAATCAATGAAGACTACTGCCACATCAGGGAAGTTTTCTTCAACGAATTTAATACCATCTTGAATTCCTAACGCAAATAATGAGGTTGATAATGCATCAGCGAGTGCTGAACTATCACAAACAACTGTTACACTCGCAATATCATTTTCGAAAGGATAACCTGTATCAGGATCTAAGATGTGATGATATCTTTTATTTTCATCAATGCTATCGATAAAGTAACGTTCATAAGGTCCAGAAGTTACTACAGTTTTATCGATTACATATAAAGTTGCAACTGAAACGGAGGAATTAGGTTCTGGTTTACGAATACCAATCGACCATTCGATACTCCCGTCAGAGCGTTGTTCATACCGTTCACCTAATGCATAAATGTTACCGCCTAAATCGATAATGGCATGTTTAATGCCTTTTTCGCGATAAAATTTAGCAAGAACATCAGCAGCATAGCCTTTCGCAATAGCTCCTAAATCGATTACCATACCTTTAAGGGGTAAAAACACGGTTTTATTTTCTTCATCTAATTCAACTAGGCGATAATCGATTAATGGTAATACCTTGTCAATTTCTGCTTGTGTTGGTGGTGTACCCACCAGAGCACCTTGCTCATCATCATAAGGCTTTCCAGTGATGTCCCATAGATCTACCAAAGGACCAATAGTTGGATCAAATTTTCCATCAGTAAGTTCAGCAAATTCTAAACTTAATTTGATAACTTCAAATAATTCATCACTAACCTTAAAGGGTTTCCCTGAGCCTGCTGATTGGTTAAGTCTGTATAATTCTGGCTCAAAATCATCATCTTTGTTTCTTTGAAAAGTAATTTGAATACGTCGTAAAATTTTATCCGTTTCTTTCCACAATTTAGCGTTATTTTTATATTTTTTAATATCCCATACACGTATATTAATATATGTATCGAAGTAATAAGCGTCAAAATTGGAAAGTTTAACTTTAAATAAACCACAACTGGATATAATTGGTAAGAGTAGTAGTACTAAGAGGATTAAGTATTTACGCATTGTTGACACCATTGTTCTCCTGTTTTTTCATTTTTTTGATGAGTAACTCTTCTCCTGATATACCAGGAGATGTTAAATTATTGATATTGAGAATAATATCTAACTCCTCAGGAGTGAGAATCTTCTTCTCAATAACTAATTCTTTGACAGAACGATTAAGTTTAATCGCTTCTTTTGCGATTTCGCTAGCTAATTTGTAGCCAATATGCGGAGCCAGTGCTGTTACTATACCAGTACTTCGTTCAACATAATGAATACACATATCTTTATTAACTGTTATACCTTTGATACATTTTTCATAGAAGGTATTAATACCTCTTCTTAATATATCAAGGGATTGGAAAATATTAGCATAGATAACAGGACCAAAAACGTTTAATTCTAATTGACCTGCTTCACATGCCTTTGTAATTGTAACATCATTACCGAAGACTTGAAAAGCAATTTGATTAACAACTTCAGGAATTACAGGATTAACCTTACCAGGCATGATGGATGAACCTGGCTGCATTTGTGGTAAGTTAATTTCATTAAAACCAGCTTTTGGACCAGAAGCCATTAAACGAAGGTCATTTGCGGTTTTTGAAAGATTAACTGCGCAGGCCTTTAAAGCACTCGATAACCAAACGAAGGGATCGAGGTTTCTTGTGGCATCGACTAAATCATCAGCTTGTTTAAAATCGATATTTGTGAGTTCTGCTAGGATTTTCACAACATTTTCAATATATTTACGATTTGCGTTTAATCCTGTACCGACAGCTGTTGCGCCCATATTTAAGTATTTTAGGTCTTCTAAACTTTCTTCAATCCGTTTAATATCTCTTTCAAGAGCCGACGCAAAGGCATTAAATTCTTGACCTAATCGGATGGGTACAGCATCTTGAAGATGCGTTCTACCCATTTTTATTATGCCACCAAATTCATTAGCTTTATCAAGATAGGCTTTATGTAAATGACGCATTTCTACGAGTAAGCGATTTGCGAGTTTAATTGTCGCAATCTTCGCTGCTGTAGGAATAACATCATTAGTAGATTGACCGAAGTTTACATGGTCATTTGGATGAACAATGTCATAAACTCCCTTTTGACCACCAAGTAATTCTTGGGCGCGGTTGGCGATTACTTCATTTGCGTTCATATTGATAGAAGTACCTGCGCCACCTTGAATCATATCGGTAATGAACTGATTTTGAAATTTACCTGCGATAATCTCATCACAAGCTTGAACGATGGCATTACAAATTTTTTCCGATAACATTCCCGCTTGGAAATTAGCGAGTGCTGCGGCTTTTTTAGTGATAGCCACCGCTTTAATCATTTCACTATGTACTTTTTGTTTTGTGATTTGAAAGTTTTCTTTTCCCCTGAGGGATTGGATACCATAATACGCACCTTTAGGGACTAGTTTTTCACCTAACGAATCACTTTCGATGCGATATTTACTTATGTCCATTTTTACCTTCTCCTATTATTCTTTAATTCTTGCCACATTAGTTTCGATAGCTGCTTTGATGACAGCATCACGTACGGC
>JAAZCR010000260.1 GCA_012513195.1 Bacilli bacterium
GTGTACCTCATGGAGAAGCAGGAACGATTGTTGATGTTAAAATCTTCACAAGAGATAATTCTGATGAATTAGGCCCAGGTGTTAACCAAGTAATTCGTTGCTATATTGCAACTAAAAGAAAAATTTCTGTTGGTGATAAAATGTCCGGACGTCATGGTAACAAAGGTGTTATTTCTCGTATTTTACCAGAAGAGGATATGCCATTCTTACCAGATGGTACAGTAATTGACATTATGCTTAATCCTCTAGGTGTACCATCACGGATGAATCTTGGACAAGTTTTAGAATTACATTTAGGAATGGCTGCGAAGAAGTTAGGTATTCATATTGCGACACCAGTTTTCGATGGTGTAACAAACGAAGATCTTGACAAAATTATTGAAGAAGCCGGAATGAGACCTGATGCCAAAACGGAACTATATGATGGTCGAACAGGAGAACCATTTGATAGCCCCATCGCTGTTGGTATCATGTACATGATTAAGTTAGCCCACATGGTTGACGATAAATTACATGCCCGCTCGACTGGACCATACTCATTAGTAACCCAACAACCATTGGGTGGTAAAGCCCAATTTGGTGGTCAACGGTTTGGGGAAATGGAAGTATGGGCACTCGAAGCATACGGTGCTGCTTATACATTACAAGAAATTCTCACGGTTAAATCCGATGATATCATCGGTCGTGTTAAAGTATATGAAGCCATTATCAAAGGTGAACCAATTCCAGAACCTGGTGTTCCTGAATCTTTCCGTGTTTTAATTAAGGAATTACAAGCACTAGGTATGGATGTACGTATCACCAATGCGAATGACGATGAAATCGAATTAAAAGATGGTCTTCTCGAGGAATCAACAGTCAAAGAAATCAGTGGTATCGAAGATGATATTCAATTAGATTATCGTCGTAAGCCATTAGAATTTATCGATAATGATGATATCGAAGAAGACTATGATGAAGAAGATGAAGATGACGATATTGACTTCGAAGAAGATTATCGTTATCAAGATGACTTCTATGACGAGGACGAAGAATAATTGACACACAATCCTACTCAATAACCTTACAGGGAGGAATTACCTTGGTTGATGTTAATAATTTTAATTTTATGCGCATAGGCTTAGCTTCACCTGAAAAAATACGTCAATGGTCGCACGGTGAAGTTAAGAAACATGAAACAATTAATTACCGCACCTTAAAACCAGAAAGAGACGGATTATTCTGTGAAAGAATTTTCGGTCCTATTAAAGACTGGGAATGTAACTGTGGAAAATACAAGAAAATCCGTTATAAAGGTGTCGTTTGCGACCGCTGTGGTGTTGAAGTGACCCAATCTAAAGTAAGACGGGAACGGATGGGACATATCGAACTTGCTGCACCAGTTGCCCATATTTGGTATTTTAAAGGCATTCCTTGCCGCATGGCCTTACTTCTTGATATGTCACCAAAAGCACTAGAAGAAGTAATGTACTTCATTTCCTATGTCGTCATAGATCCAGGTTCAACACCACTCGTGAAGAAACAAATTTTAAGTGAAAAAGATTACGAAAAGTACGAAAGAGATTATGGTAATAAATTTAAAGCTGGAATGGGCGCTGAAGCGATAAAGAAATTACTCCAAGAAATCGATCTAGAAAAAGAAGCCAAGATGTTGCGTGAAGAGTTAAAGAACACGCAAGGTCAAAAACAAGCAAAAATTATCAAACGTTTAGAAGTAGTAGAAGCATTCATTCATTCTGGTAACAAACCAGAATGGATGATTCTCGAAGCCCTTCCTGTAATACCACCAGAAATTCGTCCGATGATTCAGTTAGATGGCGGTCGATTTGCGACTAGCGACTTAAATGATTTATATCGTCGTGTCATCAACCGTAATAATCGGTTAAAGAAATTAATCGAAATTGGCGCACCAAGCATTATCATTCGTAACGAAAAACGGATGCTTCAAGAAGCCGTTGATGCACTTATTGATAATGGACGCCGCGGAAAAGCTATCATGGGTGCAGGAAATCGCCCTTTAAAATCACTATCCCATACTTTAAAAGGAAAACAAGGGCGGTTCCGTCAAAATCTCTTAGGTAAACGGGTTGATTATTCAGGTCGTTCTGTAATCGTAGTTGGACCAAACCTCAAGATGTATCAATGCGGTTTACCTAAAGAAATGGCTCTAGAGTTATTTAAACCTTTTGTCATTCGTGAGTTAGAAAAACGAGGTATTGCGTCAAATATTAAAGGTGCGAAAAAACTTATTGAACGCTTAGATGACCGCGTATGGGACGTTGTCGAAGATGTTATTAAAGAACATCCAGTACTCTTAAACCGTGCACCAACCTTACACCGTTTAGGTATTCAAGCGTTTGAACCTAAATTGGTTGAAGGCCGTGCTATTAGATTACATCCATTAGTTACCCCAGCGTTTAACGCCGACTTCGACGGGGACCAAATGGCGGTACACGTACCTTTATCTCAAGAAGCTGTTGCGGAAGCACGCATCTTGATGTTAGCATCAAATAACATCCTTAACCCTAAAGATGGTAAACCAGTTGTAACACCAAGCCAAGACATGGTTTTAGGGAATTATTATTTGACGATTGAGAAGAATGATGAAATAGGTGGTAAAGGGGAAGGTTTAATCTTTAAAGACATGAATGAAGCTATCATGGCATATGAACATAAATATATAACTTTACATGCGCGCATAGCTTTACCATGTAGTTCATTCCCGAGTACGAAATTTCCAGAAGAATATAGAGATCATTACATCATAACCACATTAGGCAAACTTATCTTTAATGAAATTTTCCCTGATACCTTTCCTTATATAAATGAACCAACTAAAGAAAATCTGGAAAATGGCGTACCTAGTGTTCATTTCTGTCCAACAAGAACTGATGTTAAAGAATTTATTAAGAATAAACCAATTGTTGAACCATTTAAGAAAAAGTTCTTAGGACAAATCATTCTTGAAATCTTCCGGATTTATCGCACAACGGAAACTTCAAGAATGCTCGACAGAATGAAGGACTTAGGTTTCCAATATTCAACGATTGCGGGTATTACGATTTCTTACACTGATATTGTTATACCAGAAGATAAACCAGTAATAATCAATAAAGCCCAAGAAAAAGTCAACCAAATTGAAAATATGTACAAACGTGGGTTACTAACAAACGAAGAACGTCGTCGTTTAGTTATTAAAGAGTGGGAAGACACAAGAGAAAAAATGAAAGAAGCGGTCATGAAGGGTATTCCTTGTGATAACCATATCTTCATGATGCAAGATTCAGGTGCGCGTGGTAACGTATCAAACTTCTTACAACTTGCTGGTATGCGTGGTCTCATGTCTAACCCGAAAGGGGAAATCATTGAGTTACCAATTATCTCATCATTCCGTGAAGGTTTGACCGTTTCTGAGTTCTTCATTTCCACACACGGTGCACGTAAAGGACTTGCGGATACCGCGTTAAAAACAGCTGACTCAGGTTACTTAACAAGAAGATTGGTTGACGTTGCTCAAGATGTTATTGTTAGAGTTGACGATTGCGAAACTGATAAAGGTATTACTGTAAGTGCAATTGTCGTTGGTAAAGAAACCATCGAAACATTAGAAGAACGGATTTCTGGAAGATTCTTGGCAAAAGACGTATATCATCCTGAAACCCGTGAACTAATTGCCCGTAGAAATGACTTCATCACTGAAGAATTAGCTAAAGAAATCGTTAAAGCTGGTATTCAAGAAGTATGCATCCGTAGTGTCCTCACTTGTGATGCTGTTCATGGTGTATGCCGTAAGTGCTATGGACGTAACTTGGCTACTGGCGATATTGTTGAAATTGGTGAGGCCGTTGGGGTTATGGCAGCTCAATCCATTGGTGAACCTGGTACCCAACTAACCATGCGGACCTTCCATACAGGCGGGGTTGCTGGTAGTGACATTACACAAGGTCTACCTCGGGTTCAAGAATTGTTTGAAGCTCGTAATCCTAAAGGATGCGCAACAATTTCTGAAATCAATGGTGTTATCGTTAAGATTGAAGAAAAGAAAGAAGGTCGTTACGAAGTTAAAGTTAGAAACGACCAAACAGGTGATGAAAAGACTTATCTACTTCCATATGGTGTTACCCCAATTGTGGAAGTTGGGCAAGAATTACAAGCTGGTGATCTAATCACTGAAGGACCAATTGATCCAAAAGAACTACTCCGTGTTAAAGATGTTGAAAGTGCACAAAAATATATCTTACAAGAAGTGCAACGCGTTTACCGTGCTCAAGGGGTAGAAATTCAAGATAAGCATGTTGAAGTAATCATCAGACAAATGACGCAAAAAGTTAAAGTAGCACAACCAGGTGATACAAAACTCTTGCCAGGTCAATTAATCTCTCGTTGGGAATTTGATGAACATAATAGTAAAATCGATATTATGGGTGGCGAAATGCCAGCAGTCGCTGTACCGGTACTATTAAGAATTACTAAAGCAGCTCTAGAAACAGATTCCTTCTTATCAGCGGCAAGTTTCCAAGAAACAACACGTGTACTCACTGATGCCGCTATTAAAGGAAAAGTAGATAAGTTAATCGGTTTAAAGGAAAATGTCATCATCGGTAAATTAATCCCAGCAGGAACTGGCGTTGTACCATTAAATAGTGTTGCAGTTGCACCAAAAGATGAAACCATTAATGATGAAAGTGTAAATGCAAGTAATTAAACATAATAAAAAATGTTGACAGACATACTATTAACTGATAAAATATTTAAGGCATTTTAAAGAAGAACTGTGTTTTGCGAATTTCGCAAAACATAGTTTTTCTGCAAAATATGAACCACCTGGATGTGTGGAACAAGATTGACGAAACTTAAGACGAAAGGAGGACACACAAATGCCTACAATGAATCAATTAGTCCGCAAAGGTCGTCAAGATAAAACAACAAAATCTAAAGCACCTCACTTAGGTATTAGTTTCAACAGTTTGAAAAAACGTTTTGTATCTGTTAATTCACCACAAAAACGTGGTGTATGTACACGTGTTGGAACCATGACACCTAGGAAACCAAACTCAGCTTTGCGGAAATTTGCCCGTGTTCGTTTAACGAATGGTTTGGAAGTTACAGCGTACATTCCTGGAATTGGACATAAACTACAAGAACACAGTGTTGTCTTAATTCGTGGTGGACGTGTAAAGGACTTACCAGGGGTACGTTACCATATAATTCGTGGTGCACTTGACGCAACTGGCGTAGAAAACCGTCGTCAAGGCCGCTCATTGTATGGTGCAAAGAAACCAAAGGCTACTGTTGCAAAGAAAATGTAAAACTTGTTATATAGGCAATTATCAAACAAGGAAAGGAGGAGACAGAAATGCCTCGTAAAGGTAGTGTTCCCAAGAGAGATGTATTACCAGATCCAATTTATAATTCCAAATTGGTAACCAAATTAATTAACAACATCATGAAAGATGGGAAAAAGAGTATTGCACAAAGCATCTTATATGGTGCTTTTGAGAGAATTCAAAATAAAACCGGCAAAAATCCATTAGAAGTATTTGAAAAAGCATTAGAAAATGTTATGCCAATTCTTGAAGTTAGATCAAGACGGATTGGTGGTGCGAACTATCAAGTACCAGTTGAAGTTCGTTCAGATCGTCGCGTTACTTTAGGCTTACGTTGGCTTGTTCAATATTCGCGTTTACGTCATGAAAAAACAATGGAAGAAAGACTAGCAAATGAAATTATTGACGCTTCAAATAACGTTGGTAACGCTGTTAAGAAGCGTGAAGATACCCACAAGATGGCTGAAGCTAATAAGGCATTTGCGCATTATCGCTGGTAATAAAAGTTATGAATATGTATAAACTAAATCGAGACACTTTTAACTCACAGGAGGTCAAAAATGAGTAGAGCATTCCCGTTGGAAAGAACTCGCAACATCGGAATCATGGCTCACATTGACGCAGGAAAAACAACAACAACTGAACGGGTACTTTATTATACTGGCAGGATTCACAAGATGGGCGAAGTTCATGAAGGTGCAGCAACGATGGACTGGATGGAACAAGTA
>JAAZCR010000261.1 GCA_012513195.1 Bacilli bacterium
AATCAGTCTTTTTGTTGAATACATTACATCATATCTCATCCTTCTATCACCTAAAGTGATTATAAATCACTTTAAGTTAATGTCTAGATGTTCTGTATTTTTATACCGCCTTTTTTCTACAAATTTATTCTAACATTTACATATTGACGCAACCGTTTATGTAGATACTAACATAAATAATATATTTTTAAGATTAAATGTTTAATGGTTTTAAAGCATTCAATTGGTGATTACAGTTAATCATATTTAAAATGATATGTACTAAGTTAGACAATGTAAATTTGTTGGTTAATCATGAATATTCATGTTGTATCATTAATTATTGAGATAATAATATTAGTACCACAATTACTAAGTTATAAGTTAAAAGGCACCTAGTAGGTGGAGTTGAATTCTTATTAAGATTTCAATAAGTACAGTTTTTACATTTAATTTTATATGATATGTAGATGAATTCTTCCATGTTATGTATTATAAATGTAAACAAGTTGCTAATAAGTGAACATCAATATGACTTTTAGATACACTTTAACCATAATAATCTTAGTAGATATAAGTTTAAATTCTGAGTCTTAGATTCTTATTATAATTTTACAAGTGTACAAACATTTATTGTTAACTATATTAGTATTTTTCTGAAAAACAGAATTCATTTTTTGATATATAGTAAATAGAAAATAGTTAAGGGGATATGTTTATGAAAAAAATACTTAGTATTATAAGTATATTAATAATTTCATTCATCCTAGTTAGTTGTACCCAGAAGAAGACAAGACTGGATCCTCCAACAAATTTACGGATAGAAAATAAGGTTTTATATTGGGATATTGTCAATCAGGCTACAAAATATGAAATTTACATTAATAATGAAATGTATGCTGTTGAAACAAACTATTTTAACATAAGTTTTTTAGGTGAGGGTGAATATGAGATTCGCGTTAAAGCACTAGCTTCAGACTATATAGCATCATATTTATCATCTCCCATATACTATACAAATGTAATAGATTTAACAGTTCCTTCAAATGTAAAAATTATTGATAAAGATCTAGTATGGGATTATATTAAACATGCTACTAGTTATACAGTATTAATAAATGGTCAAACATATAATACAGATCGTAATGTTTTTGATTTATCATTCCTTGAGACAAATAAGTTCTATGATATTAGTGTTAGAGCTAATTATCATGATAAATCTTCAGAATATTCTACAGCCATTAAATATAATACTTTCTATAATACATATAAAAAGCTTATAGTTGCATTTAACCGCAATAGTAGTGAAGATTTAGTAATTGATTTAGAAGAATCGCTAACTATTGAATCTATACAAAATCAAGTAGATGTGGTAGTCGATGATGAATACTATCAAGTTAATGGAGAATCACTTATATTTTCAAGTTCATACTTAATTAATTTTGATTATGGTTTATATAAGTATGTACTATATACAGATAAAGGTATCATTTTATTAGAGATAAAAATCACAGATAATCGTAATCCTTACATGATATCAAACAACAATGTAGTCTTTAATAATGAAGATTTGGTGTTTGAATTTGAATTGTATGGTGGATTTATTGAAACAATTACGATTTCTGAAGGTGATGAGATTACAGAGAATGATTATAAGATTGAGGGAAGTAAATTAATTATTAATAGTGAATTTATTGAAAGTATCTTTGCGAAAAGCAATCAAAGACTAAGTATTGTTTTTAATTACCAATTACGTAATGATGATAAGATTGTGATTGGTCAAATCATTGTATCAAGAGAATAAGTTTAAGTTAAAAAGCCGTTTAAGTGTATTATAACGGCTTTTTTATATCTATATTAGATATCTATCATTTAATTAAATGGATAATTCAATATCGTATTTGGTGATGTAATAAATTAACCAAACTAAATGGAGCAATTCAACAAGCAATCTTGTGGTACTAACGACCTCTTGAACTACTATTCTAAACATAAGAGTCAATACTCTAATAAATGACCAAACTATGTGACGGTCTATATATCTATAGAACTAGTTTTACCTAGTTATGGTTGATGAAGTAAACTTTGTAAAAAGTGAGAATAAAGAATCTCATGAGCTATCATATATAGTTAACTCAAACTACTAAAGCATTTTACGAATCCTTCTATCATAGTTAATACGTGTTTTTATTAAATATTAAATTTATTTACTTTATTAAAAAGGGTCTTTAGAAATAAAACATACATTAACTAGTTGTTTACTACTTTAAATGACATTATAGGATTGTTTTATTAGATGCTTTAAGGAATACTTTCATAATTGGAGGAGTTCATAGAAAAAACGAATGATAATAACCATTAAAATAAAAATGAGGATATTCATTTTGAATATCCTCATTTTTTATGGCGGGACGTAAGGGACTCGAACCCCTAACCGACGGCTTAGAAGGCCGTTGCTCTATCCTGTTGAGCTAACGCCCCAAGACAAAAGATATTTTACTATAGATTTTTGATAAAATCAATAGGTTTTTATATTTTCTTCCCTTTACCAGTATTTTATGCAAGTTTACATTTTTTCACTTATTTTGTCTAATATCTCATGAAATATTATATTGTGAATAATAATAATTGATGGCAATATCTGATAATTGAGGGGTTATTATGGAAAAGATACTGGTATTCCCTAAACATGAACTTAAATGTTTTTATGAAGGTATTAGATGTTTTAATTATAAACAATATGAAAGAGCACTAGTGTTATTTGATAAAGCTAAAGGAGTAGATTATATTAAATGTGAATGTTTAAAATATATAATTGATTGTCATATTGAGTTACATCATTTTGATGAAGTATATCGGATAATTGAAAATGAGTTCATTGAACAAAATCTTGATGAAGAATACTTGATTAAGAAGTATTTATATACCATGGTATTAGAGGAACAGCATCTTGAAACCTTAGAACTAATAAAGATTTATCAGAACAATCATTATAGTTCCAATGATTTAAAGAAGTATCTTAATGATTTGAAGGTAGTAATTGAAGAACATTTAAATTCAGAAAAACATGTTGATTTTATGAAGTATTTATTAAGCGATAGTTTTGAAGATCATTTGGAGATTATCTTTAACATTGATAAACTTGATGTGAATAAATATATAATTGAAATTGAAAGATTCTTAACGAATCCTCATCATGATTCCTATATAAAATATACTTTATTATCTTATTTAATGGAGAATCAATTATTTAAACGTATCAGGTACACTAACTATTTTAATGAAACCTTTATTATTACTCCAGATAATTTCATCAATCTATTTAATCATGCTATTTTGCATGAGCCTGTAGAAGTAGTCTATCAACAGTTATATGATTCGAGTATTAATAAGAGTTACATTCAGAATATGTGGACCGACTTCTGTGTAAAGTATTTTCCTCATTTAGTTTTAGATATAAAGGTTGCATGTGCAATCTTACATGGGTATATTTTAAAGTCTCTAAATATGCAGTATAATATAGATAGCATTGGTACTTTATATCAGGTAGATATTAATAGATTATTACATTATTTTAATGTTTAATTCTTTTACAAAGTATAAAGTTATGTTATAATAATGAAATGTATGAATATTAATATGGAGGTCTATTTATGACGGTAAAATATGAAAAAATCGAAGAAAATAAAGTTAAGCTTACGATTACAGTAGAAGCAGAAGAATTCAACAAAGCATTAGATGTTGCTTTTGAAAAAGTGGTGAAGGATGTAAGTCTACCTGGTTTCCGTAAGGGTAAAGTACCACGTTATATCTTTGAAAGACGTTTTGGTGAAGCTGCACTATATGAATAAGCTATCAATTATTTAATTCCTCGCGTTTATCCAAAGGCAGTACAAGAAGCGAATATTCAACCTGTTGCTCAACCAGAAATTGATATTCCAAATCCTGAAGAAATGGGTAAAGATAAACCATTTACATTTACTGCAACAGTATTTGTTAAGCCAGCAGTAACTTTAGGTGAATATAAAGGTATTGAAGTTAAGCAATTATCTACGGAAGTAACTGAAGAAGAAGTCAATCAAGAAATCGATAGATTATTAAACCAACATGCTGAATTAGTATTAAAGGAAGCACCTGCTGAGAATGGTGATACCGTAATTATCGATTTTGAAGGTTTCAAAGACGGTATTGCCTTTGAAGGTGGTAAAGGAACTAACTACTCCTTAAAATTAGGCTCACAAACCTTTATCCCTGGTTTTGAGGAACAACTAATTGGTATACAAGCAGGTGAAGAACGTAAGATTAACGTTACTTTCCCAGAAGATTATCCTCATGATGAATTAAAAGGACAAGAAGTAACATTTAATGTAGTATGTCATGAAGTTAAGTATGAACAAAAACCAGAATTAAATGATGACTTTGTAAAAGAGTTAAATCGCGAAAACATTAATACCGTTGAAGAATTACGTAACAGTATTCGTGATACCTTTAAGGCTAGAAAAGAACAAGAAGCTAAGAATCATGTAATTGATACAGTTGTTGATATTGCAGCTAATAATGCGCAAATCAATATACCTGAAGTAATGATCGAAAATGAAGTAGAAGAAATGATTCATAATACTGAACATCGTTTTGAACATCAAGGTATTAATTTAGATTTATACTTACAATACATTGGTAGTAGCCGTGAACAATTAAAAGAACAATTCAAACCAGAAGCTGAAAAACGCATTAGATATAATTTAACTCTTGAAAAGATTGCGGAAGTTGAAAACATTCAAGTTAGTGAAGATGAATTAAATGAAGAATTAAAGAATATTGCAGACTACTACAACATGAGTGTTGAAGAAGTAAAGAAAGCTTTCCCTAATACAAAAGATATTGAAGATTCAATTAAAATCCGTAAAGCAGTCGATTTCCTCGTTGACAATGCGGTAAAACTATAGTTCTCATAGGTGCAAAGGTTCTTAGAAATAAGTACTTTTGTACCTTTTATACTAGAGAGGTGATAATAGATGAGTAAACATCATCGTGAAATTACATGTTCCTTCTGTGGTCGTTCTACACGAGAAGTTAATCGCATCATCTATGGTGACGATGTCTATATCTGTGACCAATGTGTCTACATGTGCATGGATATGTTAAAACGTGATGAACTCGAAGACTTTAATCATAAGAAACATGAGATTGATAAAAATAAAATTCCTAAACCTCAAGAAATTTACGAATTTTTAAATCAATATGTTATTGGTCAAGATAAAGTCAAGAAAATTCTTTCTGTTGCCGTATATAACCATTACAAGCGGCTCTTAAATAATGATACCAACAACGACAAAGACGATGTCGAAATTGAAAAAAGTAACATCCTATTAATTGGTAAAACAGGTAGTGGTAAGACCCTTTTAGCGCAAACACTTGCTAAGATGCTAGATGTACCATTTGCGATTAGTGATGCGACCAGTTTAACTGAAGCTGGTTATGTCGGTGAAGATGTGGAAAACATCCTCTTGCGGTTAATTCAAGCAGCTGATTGGGATGTGGAAAAAGCCGAACGTGGGATTGTCTTCATCGACGAAATCGATAAGATTAGTCGCAAATCCGAAAATCCTTCCATCACTCGCGATGTTAGCGGTGAAGGGGTACAACAAGCGTTGCTTAAGATTCTTGAAGGTACCATCGCTAATGTTCCACCACAAGGTGGGAGAAAACATCCGAATCAAGAATTTATCCCCTTCAATACGAAGAATGTCTTGTTTATCTGTGGTGGTGCCTTTGAAGGTATTGAAGATATCGTTAAACGTCGTTTAGGTCGAAAAGTTATTGGCTTTAATCAAGATTTAGATAATAATAAAGCCAATGATGAAGACGTATGGCAACATATTGAACATGAAGATTTATTGAAATATGGTTTAATCCCTGAATTAGTCGGTCGTTTGCCAGTTTTAGGAATACTCAATCCATTATCAGAAGATGATTTAATGCGCGTCTTAACAGAACCGAAAAATGCGATTGTAAAGCAATACCAAAAACTCTTCAAATTTGAAGGTGTTGATTTAGAATTTGAAGATGAAGCGTTAAGATCAATCGCTAAAGAAGCGATTAGACGGAAGACAGGAGCACGGGGATTAAGAAGTATTATTGAAAACATTATGAATCAAATTATGTTTGATCTTCCTTCAAAGCATAATGTTAAAAAATGTATCATCACTAAGGAAGTAATCCAAAATAATGAAGAGCCAAAATATATTTATCGGGAAGGTCAAACCTCACAAAAAATCAAAAAGTCCAGTTAAGCATTTCTATTGTATTACCCCACTAAACAGGATACAATGAAATTATCAAATATTAAATATGGAGGGGAAATGCGAAATGATAAGACCCAATGAAGTTC
>JAAZCR010000262.1 GCA_012513195.1 Bacilli bacterium
AAGTATCATTTATTTGGATTTACTGGAACACCAATATTTGCAGTTAACTCAACTGTACAAAAAAATGCTAAATTAAGAACAACAGAACAAGCATTTGGTCAACTACTTCATGCTTACACGATTGTGGATGCAATTAATGATAAAAACGTTCTTCCTTTTAGGGTTGATTATATTAAGACAATTGATCTTCCTGATGATATTGAAGATGAAGAAGTATGGGACAGTTGAAGGTGGAGGATATATCTGGCATACCACAGGTAGTGGAAAAACACTTACCTCATTTAAGACTGCTAGACTTGCAACTAAGATTCCTTACATTGATAAAGTTTTATTTGTTGTTGATAGAAAAGACTTAGACTATCAAACAATGAGAGAATATGACCGTTTTGAAAAAGGTGCAGCTAATTCAAATAGATCAACTGCTATTTTAAAGAAACAACTTGAAGATAGTAATGTAAAGATAATCATTACTACAATTCAAAAATTATCTATTTTTATTGAAAAGAATAAAGGTCATGAAGTATTTAATAAACATGTAGTAATTATCTTTGATGAATGTCATCGAAGTCAGTTTGGTGATATGCATACTGCAATTACCAAGAACTTTAAAAAGTATCATTTATTTGGATTTACTGGAACACCAATATTTGCAGTTAACTCAACTGTACAAAAAAATGCTAAATTAAGAACAACAGAACAAGCATTTGGTAATCAACTTCATGCTTACACGATTGTGGACGCAATTAATGATAAAAACGTTCTTCCTTTTAGGGTTGATTATATTAAGACAATTGACATTCCTAATCAAATAGAAGATGAGGAAGTTTGGGATATTGATAGAGAAAGAGTCTATTCAAACCCAGAAAGAATTAGACTAGTTACTGAGTACATTCTTGATCATTTTGACCAAAAGACTTATCGGAACATAAAATCCTTTAAACATAGCGTTATCCTTAATGTAAATGAAGTAGTTTTAGCAAGAGATAGAAACTTAGTTAAAGAAGATAAGCAATCTAATTATGTAAATGGATTTAACTCAATTTTTGCAGTAAGTTCAATTGAAGTTGCAAAACTTTATTACAATGAGTTTAAAAGACAAATGGCTGAAAATCCTGCAAAAGCATTTAAGATTGGACTTATTTACTCATATGGAGCAAATGAAGAAGAAGCTGATGGTATTCTAGATGAAGAAGTACCTGATGATACTACATCACTTGATCAATCAAGTAGAGATTTCCTTGAAGGTGCTATTAAGGATTATAATGCGATGTTTTCTACTAACTATGATACATCGAGTGATAAGTTCCAAAACTATTATAAAGATGTA
Source organism: Bacilli bacterium (assembly GCA_012513195.1). Classification (GTDB taxonomy): domain Bacteria; phylum Bacillota_I; class Bacilli_A; order Haloplasmatales; family Haloplasmataceae; genus JAAZCR01. Next base: position 1,328 of record JAAZCR010000262.1, read on the forward strand.
TCATTAAGGATGAAAAATAAGGAGCTTGATTTACTCATAGTTGTAAACATGTTCTTAACTGGATTTGATGCAACAACCTTAAATACTTTATGGGTTGATAAAAATCTTAAAATGCATGGACTTATCCAAGCATACTCAAGAACTAATCGTATTCTAAATTCAATTAAGACATTTGGTAATATTGTATGCTTTAGAAATCTTCAAAAGAAAACAGATGAAGCAATATCACTATTTGGTGATAAAAATGCTGGTGGTGTCGTTTTACTTAAAGGCTTCAAAGATTATTACGAAGGTTATTATGATGAAAAAGGGATATATCATCAAGGT
>JAAZCR010000263.1 GCA_012513195.1 Bacilli bacterium
ATAGAAGAAAACTAGAGAATCGCATTTCCATCTTAGAAAAAGAATTAAAGGAAATGGTAGAAGATCGGAAAATTCAACGACAACGTCGCATAAAGAATGAAATACCTGTTGTTGCACTAGTTGGTTATACAAACTCGGGTAAATCAACCCTCATGAATACCATCTTAGAATGCAGTAAGATTCAAGATGAAGATAAAAAGGTATATGTAGAAGATATGTTGTTTGCGACTTTAGAAACAACCACAAGACAAATCATTCTTGAAGATAATAAAAAGTTCTTATTAACTGATACAGTTGGTTTTGTTAGTAGACTTCCACATCAATTAGTAAAGGCTTTTAGATCAACACTTGAGGAAATCACAGAAGCGGATTTAATTCTACATGTAATTGATATATCAAATAAGAATTTTGAACGTCAATTAAAAACGACTGAACAAGTATTAAAGGAAATAGGTGTTAGTGATATTCCTATTATTCATGTTTATAACAAAATCGATGTGAACAACACTTTAACCGTAGGGGAAGGTGTTTTTATCTCCGCTAAATATAAGACCAATATCGATATATTAATAAATAAGATAAGAGAAGTGTTATTTAGTGATTATCGTACGGTAAAAATGTTGATACCGTATAGTCAAGGTAGTATTTATAGTGTTCTAAAAGAACATGCATATATAAAGGAAGAGGAATATACTGATAAAGGTATAGAAATAATAGTGGAATTAAACAGTATTTTGTACGAAAAGTATAAACATTTGTTGAAATAAACTGTTTTTTCTGAAAAGATGTGCTAAAATAGTTACGGTAAAAAATGTTAGTCATATTATTAAGGAGGATATCATGAAAGTACGCGTTAGATATGCCCCTAGTCCAACGGGCTATTTACATATAGGTAATGCGCGCACCGCACTCTTTAATTACTTATTTGCGCGCAAATATAATGGCGAATTTATTGTTAGGATTGAAGACACAGATATCGAAAGAAATGTTCCTGATGGAGAAGAATCCCAATTAAAATACTTAAAATGGTTAGGGATAGATTATGATGAATCAGTTGATAAAATTAATCCTAAATATGCTCCCTACCGTCAATTAGAAAGATTAGATATATACAAAAAATATGCGATGAAGTTAGTGGAAAAAGGGTTAGCTTATAAATGTTACTGTACGGAAGAAGAATTAGCTGCGGAACGGAATGGCTTATCAGAAGAAAAAGCTAGCCACATCCATTATTCGCGGCGATGTTTAAACGCAAGTCCAGAAGAATTGAAAGAATTAGAAAAACGCGGCGAATATACGATTCGTTTTAAAGTACCTGAACATAAAACCTACACCTTTAATGATTTAGTTAAGGGTGAAGTTAGTTTCTCATCCGATGATATAGGTGATTGGGTAATTTTAAAACGCAACGGTATACCTACTTATAACTTCGCAGTTGTCATCGATGATCATTTAATGGACATCACACATGTTTTAAGAGGAGAAGAACATATCACCAATACTCCCAAACAATTGATGATCTATGAAGCGTTTGGTTGGGAACCACCTGTATTTGGACATATGACGTTGATTGTTAAGGAAGATGGTAAGAAGTTATCAAAACGCGATCCTAATTATATAGCCTTCATTTCACAATATGAAGAATATGGATATTTGCCAGAAGCTTTATTCAACTTTATCGCGTTATTAGGTTGGAGTCCAGAAGGTGAAGAAGAAATCCTCTCTAAAGAAGAATTAATTGCGAAGTTTGATGAAAAACGGTTATCCAAATCACCAGCCACCTTTGATCGGAATAAACTAAATTATATCAACAGTTGTTATATTAAGAAACTTCCGCTCGATAAACTTGTTGAGTTATGCCGACCTCATTTAGAAAAGCATAAAATCTCACTAAACAGAAGTGAAGAATGGATCACTAAACTTGTCGCTTTATTCCATGATCGCTTATCATATGCTAAGGAAATTGTAGATTTATACCATGAATTCTTTGAAACAGAGTTTAATATTGAAGGCGAAGCACTCGATTTCATTAAACAAGATGGAGTAAAAGAAACATTAATAGTATTTAAAGATAAAGTTGAAAAACTCGAAGATTTTACAGAAGAAAATATTCAAGAAGTAATTAAAGCGACAGGTAAAGAAACAAAAGCAAAAGGGAAAATGCTTTATATGCCTTGTCGGATTGCGACTACTGCCCAAATGCATGGACCAGAATTGCCTAAAATGTTAGAACTGATTGGTAAAGCGGAAGTTTTAAGACGGTTAGAAAAAACACTAGAATTATTTGATTAGTAATTAAACGCCGCTTTATGCGGCTTTTAATTTGCGCAAATGAAAATTCTTGCATTTTATCTGAAAATACAAGAAAATTAAATTAGCATGCTTATTATTAATATTAATGAGGTGGATCCATCATGTATATTTATAATTCGTTAACGAATAAGAAGGAAGAATTTAAACCAATTGAACCAAATAGAATAAAAATATATGTATGTGGGCCAACGGTGTATAACTACATTCATATAGGCAATGCACGTCCTGTGATCTTTTTTGATGTTGTGCGCCGCTATTTTATCTATCGTGGTTATGAAGTGCAATTTGTGTCAAATATAACTGACGTTGATGATAAAATTATTAAAGCAGCTTTAGATAATAATGTTAGCGAAACGGAAATTGCGCAAAAATATGAACAAGCATTTTTAGAAAATGTTAAACAACTCAACTGCTTACCCTACGACATTAATCCACATGTGACTGATTATATACCTAATATTATTAGATTTATTGAGGAATTAGAAAAAGCGGGTTATGCGTATGAAGTTGATGGGGATGTGTACTTCTCAGTAAGCGATATCGAAGGGTATGGGCAATTATCTAATCAAGAAACAGAACATTTAGAGG
>JAAZCR010000264.1 GCA_012513195.1 Bacilli bacterium
CCATCCTGATTCTTCATCCGTACCTAAAATAATACGCACGCGTTTATTAAACTTGACACCTAAATCTTTTAGCATTTTTAAAGCATAATAAGCACACATCGTTGGTCCTTTATCATCTAAAGCACCTCGAGCATATATTTTACCATCATGTATTTCGGCACCAAATGGTGGATATTTCCAACCATCACCTGTTGGCACCACATCTAAATGACAGAGAACACCAAGAATCTCTTCACCTGCGCCAATCTCTATATGTCCTGCGTAATTATCGACATTTTTAACCGTAAATCCATCTCTTTCTCCTAGTTTAAGCATATATTCTAACGCTTCATGAATACCATCGCCAAAAGGATGAGAACTATTTGGATTAAACTCTGTCAAAACACTTGGAATTCTTAATAAACCTTGTAAATCTTTAATAAACGTTTCACGATACTTTTGAAACTCATCGTAAAAATTCATTTTCATTCCTCCCATTTATCATCATTTTCTAATAATAATTGGATTTCATCTTCCGTTAGTTCTCGATATTCACCTAAATCCAATGAATCATCCAACTTAAGTTTACCGATTTGAACCCTTTTCAGGTAAGTAACATGTTTACCAACGGCTTCAAACATGCGCTTTACTTGATGGAACTTACCTTCTGAAATACTTACATAAGCTTCATATGGGTTAATGATTTCTAAATAAGCTGGCTTAGTGGTGAAGGGTTCGTCATTACCATCAAGAATCGTTAATCCACGTAAAAAGCGTTCTTGGTCCACTTGACCTAGTGGTTTATCTACTTGTACATAATAAGTTTTATAAATATCTTTTTTTGGATGCATTAATTGATGCGCAAACTTACCATCATTAGTTAATATAATTAACCCTTCTGTATCAATATCTAATCGACCACAAGGAAATAAATCATAACGTAAATATTCCTCATCTAATAAATCCAAGACTGTTTCATGATATTTATCGCTTGTTGCGGAAATATAGCCTTGCGGTTTATTCATCATAAGATATATATAGGGGCGATAATTGACAATTTCATCCAAGATCATTATTTCATCATTAATTTCATCAACATGAATACTGCTATCTGTTACGATTTCACCATTGACTTTTACGTATCCTTGTCTAACTAGTTTCTTGATTTCATTTCTTGAGCCATATTTTAGATTGCTTAATAATTTATCAAGTCGCATCATGTCACCTAACTTCTTATTAATTATCAGTATTTTATTATATCACGTCTTGAAAAAAGAATAAATCAAGTAGGCACAAATCCGCTAAATAAACATACAATACTAGTGAATCATGTCAGTAAGGAGTGAAAAGATGTATCCACAATTCCCATCTCAACCACCATTTCCATCCCAACCACCATTCCCAAAACCAGTCCCTCCCATCTATGGTGAAGACAATTACAATCTCGATGCTCGTTTAGATCGAATTGAACGGGAAATCATTGAAATTAATCGTCGCTTAAATATGTTAGAACGTCGGTTACGTCGGTTAGAAAATTACTTGAACATTAGAGATGACTTTAGATAATAAAAAGAAAACGTGTTAGTTTATTTAAATTAACACGTTTTTTCTTTTATAAGCTCTTCTCTAGTCATATTTTCTAAATCTTGTGCCATATCTTTTGTCGTTATCTTTTCTTCTAAATGACGTGTATATGGTGGTAGGAACTTAATTTTTACTGTCCCTTTCTTAAGTTTTCCAATCACTTCATGTGCTGTATAAATCTTCTCTGTACCACTAATGACGACGGGAATAATCGGTACACCCGTCTTTTCTGCTAACCTTAATCCCCCTGATTGATATGGTCCAACAACATCATCAGTAATTATATGGGTAATTTCACCTTCCGCAAAAATTAACATAGAGTGTCCTTTCTTAATATTTTCAATCCCTTGATTTATTCCTTTAATCCCTTCCCGCGGATTTTTACGGTTGACAAAAACACAGCCAATCGATTTAAACCATGGTGCGACAATTGGGACTTTTTCAAACCATAAATCACCCGCAATTACCGCTCCTGTTTGTCTTCTTAAAGCATATCCGACAAAATAAGGGTCAATCATGCTAGGATGATTGACTACATAAACGACAGGTTCAGTGGTTAAGTTATCTCTACCCTCAACAATCACTTTTGAACCTGAACGCTTAACTACAATGTCACAAAGTTTTTGAATATACTTAAAGCGTTCTTTTATAGTATACCTTTCTGGATGTTTATAACGTTTTCTAATTGGGATTATATGAAACAATGCATAACCAATCGCATTTAAATACACCCATAATATTCTAAGCATCGATTACACCTTCTTATTATAGTAACCCCATTATAACAAATCTTCTCCATTTTTGGTATATTTGGATTTAGTTTAATCTAGAGATTTCTCCATAATTCTTATTAATAATTTATAAATCTTATTAGTTTATTAACACTCTAAGTTATTGCATTTTCTCGATTTCAGTTTGGAACTGTGATTATGAAAAAATCCTTCATATATGAAGGATTCTTTCATAATCATATCTAATTTATATTTCTAATTCGATTTATAATTTCTATTAATAAATACTAACAAGTGTATTACTTTTTTACTAATTACCATTAACAATCTTTGCACAACGAGGGCATAATTCATCTTCATCGATGTGAGGAACTACTTGCCAACAACGGCTACATGTTTCACCAACTGCTACTTCAACTAATATCTTCATAGCACCGAAGTCTAACGCACGTTCGTCCGCTTCTTCATAATCTTTGATTTCTAATTGCGATACGATGAAGATTTGTTGGAGATTGGCTTTAAGTGATTCAAAAAACTCTCTTGTTTCCTTATTAGGATATAAGATCAACTTCGCATTAAAACTCTTACCAATTACTTTATCATTACGCGCTATTTCTAAGGCTTTTAGAACATCATCGCGTAAGGTCATAAATCTTTCATATTTTTCAAGTAATTCATCTTTGTCAGGGTAGTTTTCGACTTTAGGCATGTCTGTTAAATGAACAGATTTACCTGGTTCTAAATGACTCCAGACTTCTTCAGTCGTAAAGGCAAGAATTGGTGCTATGAGACGTGCGAGTCGGCTACAATTTTCATATAAAACTGTTTGAATGCTACGTCTTGCGAAAGAATCGGCTTTTTCGATATAGAGAACGTCTTTAGTAAAGTCAAGATAGAATGCGGATAAGAATTGCGTGACGTAGTTATTGATGGAGCGATAAACGACATCAAACGCAAAATCTTCATAGGCATCTAAGACTTCCTTAGTGAGTTCGTCTAGTTTAACTAATACATACCGATCAATTTCTGGTAATTGATTGTAAGGAACTATATCCTTTGTTTTATCAAAATCAAAGAGATTTCCTAATAAGAAACGGAAGGTGTTACGAATCTTACGGTAACTTTCAATGATTTGATTCATTAAGTTTTCAGAAATACGTACATCAGCTTGATAATCCACGCTGGATACCCAAAGCCGTAAGATATCAGCACCAGATTGATTCATTACCTTGATTGGGTCAACTACATTTCCTAGAGACTTACTCATCTTCCGTCCTTCCCCATCAAGTACAAAACCATGGGTTACAACAGTCTTATATGGTGCTTGATTTGTCATCGCAACACCAGTTGATAGTGATGAATTAAACCAACCACGATATTGATCGGAGCCCTCTAAGTAGAGATCAGCAGGATATGGTAATCCTCGTTCAACTAAGACACCATGATGGCTCGTACCTGAATCGAACCAAACATCCATGATATCTGTTTCTTTCTTGAAAATACCGTTGGGGCTACCAGGATGGGTAAATCCTTTAGGAAGAAGGTCCTTCGCATCCCATTCAAACCAGATATTCGAACCATGTTGTCTAAATAATTCTGCCACATGAAGAATTACTTGTTCATCTAAGATTGGTTCACCGTTTTCTGCATAAAAGACGGGAATAGGAACACCCCATAAACGTTGACGGGAAATACACCAATCTTTACGGTCCTTAATCATGTTACCTAATCTGATGTCGCCCCATTTTGGATACCATTTAACTTTTTAAATTTCTTTTAATAAGGTATCTTTTAAGGCTTCTATTGAGGCAAACCATTGAGGAGTGACACGGAAAATAACTGGTTTTTTCGTCCGCCAATCATGAGGATATGAGTGTACGATGGTGCCCGCTTTTAATAATGCACCTTTTTCTCTCAACATTTCAATTACTGTTGGATTAGCTTCATCAACATGCATACCTGTAAAATAGACACTATCTTTGGTTAAGCGACCTTGTTCATCGACAACACATAGTACATCAAGATTATATTTTTTACCAACATTGAAGTCATCTTCCCCATGTCCAGGTGCAGTGTGGACGCAACCGGTTGCTTCCGCGGTAACATGCTCACCTAAAATGACGAGAGATACTCGATCATATAGTGGATGTTTACATTCAATGTATTCTAATTCACTACCTACATATACTTTTTCAATTTCAACATCTTCCCAACCTAGTTCTTGCGTTAGTTTTTCCACTAATACTCTCGCTACGACATATTTTCCTTTATTAGTTTTTACAACCGCATATTCTAATTCAGGATGAATACAGATAGCAAGGTTTGCTGGGATGGTCCAAGGAGTAGTGGTCCAAATCACGAAACTTGTATCAGTATCGAGTAGCCCTTTACCATTAATCACGGGGAAAGCCACATAAATTGATGGTGATTTGATATCTTCGTATTCAATTTCTGCTTCAGCGAGGGCACTTTCACTTGACCAAGACCAATAGACTGGTTTTTCTCCTTTATAGATTAATCCCTTGCTTACCATCTTCGCGAATACTTTCAGTTGCATCGCTTCATATTCTTTTTGATAAGTTATATAAGGATTATCCCAATCACCTAGCACACCTAACCGTTGAAATTGGCCCATTTGGTTTTTGATTTGTTCCGCAGCATATTGGTAACATTTTTCTCGGTATTCTGCTGGTGATAATGTTTTACGATTTACTCCTTTTTTCGCAATCGCTGTTTCGATTGGTAATCCATGGGTATCCCACCCTGGAATAAATGGGGCATTAAAACCGCTCATGTTTTTATAACGAACGACAAAGTCCTTTAAAATCTTATTTAAAGCATGTCCGATATGTATATCGCCATTCGCATAAGGTGGACCATCATGTAAAACATATAATGGTCTTCCTTCGTTTTTCTTCATGATTTGTTCATAAAGATTTTCATCCAACCATTTTTTCAAGATTTGTGGTTCTTTGTTTGGTAAATTACCGCGCATTTCGAAAGCTGTTTTTGGCATTAATAATGTTTCTTTATAATCTTTACTCATCTATTTCAACCTCCTTTTTGATAAAAATAAAAAACCGCCCAAAAAAGGACGATTCATCACCGTGGTACCACCTTATTTCGTATATAGATAACTCTATATACCTCGAACTCCTTAACGCGGAAAACGTCATGCCTACTAGTAGTTCAGCATGCAGCTCCTGGGTGATCTTCCTTATTAAGCTTTTATAGGGCTTCCACCATCCCCTACTCGCTAGAAAAAGACATTAATAAGTACTGTCC
>JAAZCR010000265.1 GCA_012513195.1 Bacilli bacterium
TAATAACTCAAGGTTAACTGGGGTTAAATTTGCTAGTTGGTTTTCTAATTCCTGTAAACTTTGCTTCTTATTACGTAGTTTATTATAATAACTGTTAATTTCTTCTTTGAATGTATCTAGTCTTTCATCAAGGACAACAATACTACAATACTCTTCGTAATCTTTGAAGTTATATTCTGTCAACTTGTTTCTAAATTGTTTTTCTGTTTCATTTAATTCTTGCTTATTACTTATGATTTCATCATTTAGATGTCTAATTGTAGTTTCAAGGGTTACAATAGTGCTTTTACATTCTTGTTCACGTTGCAAGAGTTGCTCAAACTTGGTTTTAATGGTCTCTATTTTCGTTTTAATTATATTAATTTCCTTGTCAATGTCCTGTAATGATTCATATTCGCCAATTTCTTGTTTTAAATTATTTAATTTGTTTTTTTGTACAACATATTGTTTATCTACTTCATTAAATGATTTTGTATCTTGTTCATATTGTGCTTTTAATGTATTATAATCATTTTCGAGTATCTTTTTCTTTTCTTCTAATTCTTTTTTAATCTTACGTTTATCTTCAAGTTCTTTTAGTTCTCTTACGAATTGTGTTTCGAGTTGTTGAAGATTTGTTATTTTTTTATATGTTTCACGATATATTTCTTCGACATCAAAATAATCCTCAATTAACACATGATGATCTTCTTGATAAGTCATTTTCTTATCTTCTAGTACACTTAATGTTTTGTTTAATTCATTATCATATTTTTTATATTCCTTTTCTTTTTCAATTAATTCTACTTTTAACTCATCTAATTCTTCTTTACTTAAGACATCTTCAAGTAATTCTGCCTTTTTCGGATGAGTAGTAGAACCACAAACAGGGCATGGTTCATTTTCTTTTAGAAGTTGAGCTAAGATTCCCGCTTGACTTCTTAGATATAATTCTAATTGATAATTATAACGATTGTATGCATCTTCGTACTTCTTTTTACTAGTTTTATATTTTTTATTTAACGCATTAAGAGTTCCTAGGCATTCAGCTATATCTTCAAGTAATCTTTGATCATTCTTCAAGTGGGTTAGTTCTGTATCAATCTTCATTTTTTCTATCGCAACTTGTGAATATCTTTCCTCTGTATTATCGTATTTGGATAATTCCTGCGTAGTACTGTTTATTTCCTCTAATGTTTTATTGATATTATTACGTAAGTTTTCAAGTGATTGTTCTAGATTATGATGATTACTTTCCATCTGTTTTAAGTTTTCAAGTTCATCTAAATATTGTATGAGTTTCTTACGTTTATCTTGTAATAATACTAAGTTTCCATTATATATATCTAAGTTATCGTTTTCTTGCTTAACTTTACTTAATTCAATTCGAATTTGTTCAAGATTTTCCTTTTGTATCTTACTATCATCGGTTGCTTTGTTCAAATCTTGATATTTTGCGTTAATATAATCTTTTATACTTTTTATACGTTCATCGAAATGTTTGATTTTTTGTGCATTTTCAATCTTTTTAACTATACTTTCTTTGTTTTTAATGTTTTCTTCTTGGTTTTGGAGTTCGATGATTTCGGCTTTTAAATTATCTTTTCGGATAAATTTCTCATTTATCTCTATACTTTTAGTAATCTCTTTAGCTAATTCAATAACTATATGTTCAATCTCTTTACTTTCTACTTCTAAGTTACTTATTATCTTTTCATCAGTATTATTCTCTTCACTCAATAGTTCAATAATTTCGGTATAGTTTTTATCTTTGGCTGAAATAAGTTCTTCTAAATCTTTTTGATGTTCAACTTGTATATTATTTACATGACTATCCAATATTTTGCGATGTTGCCCTATATCTGTTTCAATCTCTTTAGCGCGGTCTTTTAACTTATCTTGAATTAACTTATATTCTTCTGTTTTAAAAATATTACGTAAAATTTCTTCGCGTTCTTTACTATTAGCTTCTAATAGTTTACGGAATTCTCCTTGTGGTAACATTACAATCTGCCGGAATTGTTTCTTATTTATACCTAAGATTTCTTCAACCTTTTTTGTTACCTCACTATAACCAACAATAAATCCCTCTTTACTCGATTTTAAATGGGCATAGGGAACTTTTACGGTCGTTCCACTACCTTTTGTTTTACTAATTTCTTGTCTAGGACTTCTATAAACTGTATAAACCGTATCTCTTAAACTAAACTCCAATTCTACAAAAGTCTCCTCATTAGGAGAGGCAAAATGACTTCTTAAAGAATTGCTTTCCCTACTTTCCCCACTTGCTTCCCCAAATAAGGCGAAACAAATGGCATCAAAAATCGATGTTTTACCTGAACCAGTTGGACCTGTTATTAAGAATAACAACTTATCACTTATACTATTAAAGTCGAGTTCTAACTGATCTTTATAAGGGCCAAAGGCAGCGAGTCTCAGTTTCAATAGTTTCACGCCTCAATCTCCCCCTCTTCAAGTATATTAATAAATGCTTGTTTTTTTACGTCATCAAATGCTTCTCCAGTAATTTCTTCATAAAACTCTTTAAATAGTTCAAGTTTGCTCTTATTTTGGAAATCATCACTGGCTTTAGTCTTACTGGCTATATGATTGGTATTCATTATTCGTTGGATTTGCATGATATTAGGATAAACTGATCTTAGAGTTGATAAGGGATCATATAGTTCTGTAGTATCAGTTAAATCAGCACGAATATAACTTTCACAATCAATTTGCTTGTAATAAAGGGGATTAATTAAATCTTGAAGTTTTCCTCTAATGATAAGCATATCTCTTAAAGGAGTTAATGGTCTTGTTTTAATATTGACATTACCTTTTTCAAGTAAATCGACGATAACTACGCTTTTATTAATATCAACTTCTGAGAACGAATATTTTAAAATTGAACCACTATAACGAATATGTTCTTTTTTGACTTTTTGTGGTTTATGTAAATGTCCTAAGGCAACATAATCAAAATCTAACACTTTTTCTACATCAATATATTCAGCACCACCAATGGAAAGACTTTGTTCAGAATCGGATTTCAACATTTCTTCATTAGCGGTAACTATATAATTATGGGTTACTAATACATTTCTTTCTTTGGGGTTAAAATCTTCTTTAAGTTTATTCATAATTAAACCAAATGCTTCATCGTGATCGTGTAGTTTCACATCAAAAATATTACTAATCACACTTGGTTTCGCATAGGGTACTAAATAAAAATTAACTACACCATACTGATCGGTAAAACTTACTTTCTTAATTTCTTTAGTAATCTCCCCAACAATATATAGTTGACTAGTTTCTAGGAGTTTACTACCAAAACTCAATCGTTCTTCCCCATCATGATTACCAGAAATAATGAGTGTAGGTAAACTATATTCCATAACTAGTGTAGTAAGTACTTCATTTAGTAGTTGCACTGCTTCTCTTGGTGGAATTGAGCGATCATAAATATCCCCTGCTACCACAATACAATCAGGTTTTTCTTCTTCAATAATTTTATAAAGTTGTTCGAAAATGTAACGTTGATCCTCTAATAGTGAAAACTCATTCACTATTTTTCCAATATGCCAATCCCCAGTATGTAATATCCGCATATAACCACCCACTTAATTTATTTACTTTCATTATAAATCAAAATCTCTAAAAAACACAAACCAAAATAAAAAATGCCTACAAATGTAGGCATTAGATTATTCGGTTTGAATCATGGCATATTGGCCATCATGGCGTTTATATATAATTGATGGTTTCCCTGTTTCTACATCTAAGAACACATAGAAATCATGATCGACTAATTCCATATTCATTGCGGCTTCTTCTGCGGTCATTGGTGTTAACTCAATCTTTTTACTTTTGACGAGATTCTTTCCAACAAGTTCCGCCTGTAAACCTTTTAAGTCGAGTTCTTCATTGGATTTGAAGAATTGGGCAATTCCTTCTCTTTGTCGATAGAGGGAGTTGATTTTGTCCTTGTGACGACGAATTTGGGTTTCTAATTTATCAATGGCGAAATCAATTGCTGCATATAAATCATCACATGTAACTTCAGCCCGCAAAACAATGTGTTTAGTCGGAATGGTAATTTCGACAGTTTGGTCTTCCCGTTGAACACTACAAACAACACGTGCTTCTAATTCATCTGGGCGAGTGAAGTAGTTACTGATGCGTTTTAACTTTTCGTTGATGTAGTTTTCAATCGCATCGGTAAAGACAAAACCATTTTTACCCCGAAAATTCGTTCTCATACTCAACTACTCCTTTTCATATTGGTATTTCTATTTTAACATAAGATGAAAATTAAAAGAAGAAATTTACCCAAAATTTATAACTTAATAACATTATTAGCTTGATATCCCTTATCCCCCCGCACTAACTCAAATTCAACCATTTGATTCTTTTGCAAAGTCTTATAGCCTTTATCGACTATTTGCGAATAATGCACAAAAATATCATCAGCGATATTGTCAGTTTGAATAAACCCATAACCTTTGTCATTGTTAAACCATTTTACTTTACCCCGAGTAATATTATTCATCCTATAACCTCCAAAAATAATGTTACTTATATATTAATATAACCCTACATAAAAGGCAAACGCTTTTTTTAAAAATTAACTGTTATCTCTCTTCATAATTCGACTTTAACTGCGGAATAAAGTAAAACTATATATTTGTTCCACGCCCGTTTGATAAAATAAACGTGCAATTTTATGGATAGTGGCACCTGTTGTATAAATATCGTCGATAATGATGATAGTTTTTCCAGACAAATTAACATCATGTTTTAATTGATATTGATTATCGAGCATAAGCCTTTCTTGTTTTTTCTTTTTACTTTGTTTTGTGTTATCATTTCTGACTAATATATCTAATATCGGTAAACCAATTAATTTCGCAATTAAATAACTCTGATTAAACCCTCTTTCAGATAATCGCTCTTCATGTAAAGGAACGGGTACTAAAACAATATTTTTCTTCACTTTTTTAAACAAACTTAAGATGTCATTTTTAAATACTAACAGAAGTTTACAATCACCTAAGAATTTCAGTTGTTGAACTAAATTTCTCGCAAATTCATTGTAGTAGTATAAGGATGTATTCTTGATCACGTATTTTTTAGTTTCCTCTAACCTTTCCCAATACAAGCAATCACTACATATTGCTTCTGTTGTTTTCTTCCCACATCTCTGACAACCACATTGAACTTTCTCTAGTTTTCCATAACACTCAGTACATAAATAAGTATCACTGTGTTTAAATATAGACGTAAAA
>JAAZCR010000266.1 GCA_012513195.1 Bacilli bacterium
ATGGTGAATTAATTAAAGAATATGGTCGTCCTGCCGAGGCTATCTTTGGGAAAACGGCTGTTTATCAACATCGTAAAGTGGTTGTAAATGATAATAAAGATGTTTATATTATCTCTGAAAGCGGAAATAATGGGATTATTCTACTCAATAAAGACGGCGAATTCCTTGGCTATTACGGTACAAACAAAGTTAATTTAAGTTTGAGACTATTTATCCGCCGAATGTTCATGAGTGAAAAGCAGCGGCAACAATACGCTGCCTTAAAACCCAATCCATCGCATAATTTGGCTATTGATCATAAAGGAATTATTTACACTATTACCAAAAGCAAAAATGAAGAACCATTAAAGAAGTTAAATATTGAAGGTAATAACATCTTAAATGGATATTACATCATAAGCGATAGTTATCAAGATATCTTTATTGATAATAAAGGATTAATATATGTTGTATGTGATGATGCCGAAGTACCAGCGGCTGTCAGTGTTCTTGATCGCGATGGTTTTCTCATCTTTGCATTTGGGAAAAAACAACCTGGCAGTTTAAAGATTGGACAATTTGAATCACCTTCTGGAATTGCGGTTGATTCAAATGGCGATATCTGGGTCCTTGATAAAACAGGCAATAATGTACAAGTATTTACAAAAACAGAATTTACGAATCTAGTGCTAACTGCCATTGATTACCATAATAACAGCCAATACGACAAGAGTGCTGCGCTCTTCAAAGAAGTAATTAGACAAAACGCGATGTTTGCGCTCGCTCATTCAAGCTTAGGTAAAGCCTATGAACGAGAGGGAGATTTAGAGAAGGCTTTAGAAAGTTACCGCATCGCTAATGACCGTGAAGGTTATTCAAGTGTCTTCTGGGAAATCCGGGATAATTGGATTGCGGATAACTTACTTATAACCTTAGGTATTATTGGAGTAGTGTGGTTAGCCCTGTATTTCTTAAATAAATTTAAACATTTAATCAAAGGTTATAGTGTTATTCAAACAAAAATTGATAAGTTTAAGACTACTCAGGTTTATCATGAAATGATGTTGATGCGTAGAGTCTTACGCAATCCTTATGATGTAGTATATGAAATAAAATATCGACAATCTGTAAGAATTCGCACAGCCCTTGCTTTATATGTAGTCTTTATCTTCTACAACATTATAACGAGTCACTTTGTTTTAGGATATCTCTTTAGAAGTCTATCTAGGGACATTATCTTGTCCTACGAAATTATGAAGATACTCCTTCCACTAGTTTTAATAGGTATTAGTAATCACCTAATTAATTCCTTACAAAATGGTGAAGGTTTCTATCGCGATATCTTTATTGGCATCATCTATGCTTGTGCACCAATCTTCATCTTTAAGTTGCCACTCGACCTACTTTCTAATGTGTTGACATATAATGAGTTATTCCTAATACAGTTAGGGTATATTATCATGTATGGTTGGACAGGAGTAAATATCATATTAATGATTAAAGAAATTAATAACTATAAACCAGGACAATTAATTATCAACTTACTATTGACAGCCTTTACGATGTTGATGATCATCATAATCTATCTTGTGCTAAATGTGCTCACTACACAAGCTTGGTCCTTCTTTGAAGGCCTCTTTAAGGAGGTGTTCTTACAATGAAAAAGGGTAAAATAATTATATTATTGGTCACACTAATTATCGTTGTTACCGTTGCTTATAAAGTTTATGCCAATAATAGCGATAAGATTGACACAATATTAGATGAACTCGAACTTTCAAGTAGTACGCTTTTAGACTCGAACTTGTTTACCCAACCAGATGATTTACGTATGTATGAACAACCAGAAATTGACATGTCCGAATATACTGAAGTATATAAGAATGATAAGATGACTTTTTATGTGAATATGAATACTTTCGCGATTCGGATTAAGTATAAAGACTATATCTGGTCATCAAGTTTGGTAAAAGATTTTAATGATTTTTCAAGAACATGGCAACGTAAACTTAATTCACCCTTCTCATATGCTTACTTCAACCAAAATAACACAGATATAACGAGAAGTATGCTCGATAGCGAGGAAAACCTTGTACTAAATATGATACAGGAAGACAATATTCTCTACTTTACTGTAGACATGAAAGATGTACAACTAAGAGTAAGTTACCAAATTACTATTAATGAAGATGGCTTTAGTTTGTACTTACCACACGAAGGTCTTGAAGAGTATGGGAAAAATCGCTTCTTTAAGATTAGTTTCTTTGAGTTCTTTGGTTCAGCAAAACTTGACGAAGTTCCTGGGTATTTCTTCATTCCCTCGGGTAATGGTGCTTTAGTGCGCTTTACTGCTCATCCTCAGGTCAATACAGCTTTTGTGACTAGGTTCTTTGCGCAAGACCTCTATTATTCCACTAACACAAGTGGTATCTCTTTTAATTATCCTGTCTTCGGTACGGTACATGGTGTTAATCAGAACGCTTATTTATTCAATGTGACAAGCGGGGCAGAGTATGCAGAATACAATTACTTACCATCAAAATTTCGTACCGATTATCATATGCAGTATGTGAACTTCTATTTACGTGAAAGATATCAACAAAAAGTTCCTTCTGGAGAATCAGTTACGGTTATTGAAAATAAAATCAAACCTTATGATATTAGTTTTGAAGTAACTTTCCTTGCTGATGAAGATGCCAACTATGTTGGCATGGCCAAAGCATATAAGAATTACTTAATTCACGAAGGAATCTTGCAAAAGCGGTATGGAGACGAAGAACTGACGCTACATTTGGATGTACTTGGAGGAGATTACGAAAAAGGCCTATTCTTTAAGAAATATATAACAATGACCACAGTAGATGATATCATGACCATTAATGAAGAACTGACATCACAAGGAGTCAAGAACATATTCTATACATTAAGAGGTTTTAATAAAGGTGGTAATGTCGCAGCAAGTTATAAAAACTACAGTTTTAATCGTAAACTCGGGAATATCGATAAGTTGAAAGAGTTAAATATCGCATTTTACTATGATCCTACTGTTATGCATCGTGATAGTAGTAACGCTCCTGTTGGAACTCTCAAAACAATTGATAACCGCTTCTCATATGAGCAATTAGAAAATCGTGAATATTACCGCTTTTACATGGATATTGATCGAATCATAAAGGAAGTGCCAGATGCAAAAAAATACTTTAGTAAATATGGTGCACTAGCACTAGCAGGTTTATCGAATCTTTTCTATTCGAATAAAAACCATATGCGTGTTGAAATGTATGACATCTACCAAAACTTATTCGATGAACCTATTGCCATGTATAATCCAAATGTCATCATGCTTGAAGATACTGCAAAATTCTTAACCATTCCTTTCCAACATGAAAGGTTACGCTTCTTCACTGATAACGTGCCTTTCTTACAAATTGTCCTAAGCGGTTATATACCTTACTACTCTAATTACTTAAACTTCTCCGCTAATATTCATATGGATGTTTTAAGATCCATTGACTTTGGTAGTCAACCTGCCTACTTAATTACTTATCAACCTAGCCACTTATTATCAAACACTTTCTCTAATGACTACTATGCGTCCTATTA
>JAAZCR010000267.1 GCA_012513195.1 Bacilli bacterium
GACTTAAGATTAATTCTTGTTCCTTAGGTTCAAACTCATTATTAATTAACTCTATTAGATAATTTTCATAGAGATGATAATTATCTAAAATATTTTCTATGTTACCATCATTTAATAAATCACTTGTGGAGGAAATACTAATGTCAAAAGAAGTTGCTAGCCATTCTTTAAGAACAAGATACAACTTAACATTAAATTTCAACTTTGTCAACATTTCAATCGATAACTCATCGTTAGTACTAGCAGCTATCTCGTTATAGTTATTAATGAAACTTTCAATTACCTCATCTTCACTTTCCATCTCTAAGACGTGCTTTTCATATGCCCATATATATACTTGTTTATAAGTAGAAACTTTGTCGTATAAAGATTTATTTAGGTTATGCATTTCTTTATTTTTCAAGGTAAGTTCTTGAAAAAAAGTTAAATTATTTAGATAATATATTAAAAACTCTCTTTGATTATAATCTTCTGTAATAACTTTTTCTTCTAATAAGTAATTATATAAGTCATATGCTTCTTTTTCCGTATCCGTCACAAAATCTTTAACATCATATACTAAGCGCGTATACTTTTCCAAACTCTTAATATCCATAATCTTTAGCGAAGAAGTAACTTCATTAAGTTTATCAACTGTTGGTCGAGCTTTATCAAGTAATATTCCAATTCGCGAAAATCGGGGTGGATGATTGATTATAAACTTCGTTAAGGGATCATGTTGATTTGTAAAGTTTAAAGCATAAAAAGGGATAATAATGATGGAAATGATAATATACATGCGAATGAGCGCAAAGATGCCCCCTAAGATAGAGTTATACCGACCAAAATAATACTCAATTCGTTCATCAAGAACATACTTACCTAATCGCCATAAAAGAATCGCTAAGAATAGATAAACGACGATATATAGTAATATCTTAGTTGAAAGCGAAGCGATGGTATTGCGATAGGGAACATTAGTTAAGATATAATAAACAAATTGAACGATTTTCGGACTTGAGAACAAGAGGTTGGTAATTTTATCACCGAAAAAATAGAGAATTATAAAAGGAATAACAATCTTTGCGACTCGTAAAAATTCGATACCGCCACCGCGAATAAAACCAGTGATAAAAATGGTCACGAAAATCGCGACAATTATTATGTCAAAATCGACGTTAATTGTCATATTATCCCTCTTTTCTTTAATTATAGATTATATCATGATTACCACCCATAAGCAATTTACCCGAAGGAGGTCGAAAGATGTTTTTTGATTTACACGCTGATATCCTTTATGATATCGTTCAAAAAAGATTAGCAGGAAAAAAACATATAATTAAAGATTACCACCTTCCTCAATTAGAGAAAGGTAAGATTATTGGAGGAATTTGGTGCTACTATACTGATATCAATAACGAGTTGTGCCCTTTTGAGAAAGCATTAGAACTGCTTTTTGCCGAGTTAGAAGATGTGAAAGATTATGTTAAAATAATAAAAAAACAAGATGACATTGATCTACATAAAATCAACGTCATCTTGGGGTTAGAAAGTCTGGCACCTGTAAAAGATCTTGAGCATTTAGAAAATCTATATCAATTAGGTTTCCGTCATGCGATGCTTACTTGGAATGAAGCAAACCAGTTTGCGACTGGTGTAAAGGGTGAAGCAACCAGAGGATTAACTGCACTCGGTAAAGAAGTCATTAACTTCATGATAAAGAATAAGATGATAATTGATATCAGTCACGCTAATCTTCAAACCGTTGAAGATATCTTAGCGATTACTAAAAAAATTATCGCTAGTCATTCGAATGTCTATGAGTTATGCGCACATCCACGTAACCTTCCTCTATCCTACATCAAAAAGATTAGCCAAAGTGAGGGTTTAATTGGTATTACTGCGGTTAAGGCCTTTGTTAATCCTGATAATCCAACAATTAGTAATATGATTAAACATGTTGATTATCTGTTAAGTTATGGTATAGAAAACTATATTAGTTTTGGTTTTGATTTTATGGATTACATGAATATCGAAAACCTAACAGATTTCCATAATGCGTCTGAAACCGAAAAAGTTATAAGTGAACTCAAAGAAAGAGATTTTAATAAAGAGTTAATTGACAAATTAACTTATCAAAATGCTTTAAATTTTATTTGTAACTACTTAACTTAGGATTATATATCATCCTTTTTCTTTTTTTAATATTAGTCCATTTTAGAGGGAAAATATTAGTAAAATGTTAATTTGGTTAAGATTTTGTTAAGTTTATTTAAAAATATAAATAGTTATGTTACTCTTGTAGGGATAATTCTATTGGAGGTATAAATAAATGAATGACCTAATTAAAGTGTTAATTGGCTTAATTGGAGGATTAGGAGTATTTCTTTATGGGATAAATCTTATGGGTGATAGTTTACAAACCCTTGCGGGCGATAAGATGAAACGTATCGTTGAAAAACTAACAAACAATATCTTTATTGGGATTCTGGTTGGGATGTTAGTTACAGCGATTATTCAATCATCATCAGCCACAACCGCTTTATCAATCAGCCTAATTAGGGCAGGTCTCATGACGATGCCGCAAGCAATCGGGATAATAATGGGAGCGAATATTGGTACAACCATCACAGCGTTCCTCTTTAGCGTACCCGCAATTAGCGACTATTCGCTAATTTTTGTTGGTGTTGGTGCCATCCTCATTTTCTTTATTAGACATAAAAAGATTAAAGTAGTTGGAAATGTTATTTTGGGTTTTGGTTTACTCTTTTATGGACTTGATTTAATGGGTAACGGATTAAAAGAAGTAGTAAATAACAGTCAAACTGTCCGTAATATTTTAGTTAGTTTTAAAGATTATCCAATCTTAGGTCTTCTAACAGGGACAATCTTAACTGCTATTGTCCAATCTTCAAGTGCCACCACTGGTATCGTTCAAAGCATTGTCGATACTGGTGAATTATCAATTAGAGGTGCCATACCCATAATTTTCGGTAATAATATTGGCACAACGATAACCGCTATAATAGCGGCTTTAGGTGGCTCCATTGCTGCCAAACGAACTAGTTTATTCCATACTTTATTCAATATATTTGGTGCGATTCTATTTATGGTTTTATTAGTACCATTTAGTAACCTTATAATATATATTCAAGATTTAACTAATGCTTCTAATAAACTAACCATTGCTTATACGCATGCTATCTTTAATATCACTAATACCCTTGTTCTTGTGTGGTTTGTTAAACAAATTATTTGGCTCCTTAAGAAAATTATTCCTGGTAAAGATGAATTAGAAGAAGAATACTCAGATGATATGTTTAATGAAGACTTAATCAAGAACTCCCCTGTCCTTGCGTTAGAAAGTTCAAAGAATGCGATTGTACATATGGCCCATGTTGTGAAAAATATGCTTTTATCAACTATTCATTATTATAAAGAACCTACACAAAAGAATTTAGATGAAGGGTTATTATATGAAACAATTATTAACACCCTTGATCGAAAAATCCATGAATACTTAGTAAAAATTACTTCCTCAGTAGATGATTTCCATTCTTATGATTTATCAAAATACTTTGATACAATTAGAGACTTAGAAAGAATTGGCGACCACTGTGAAAACCTACTTGAGGTATTTGAATACATTCATGAGAATAAAGGAGTGTTTAGTGAAGAAGCTCATCATGATTTACAAGAACTCTTTGATATCGCAATGAAAATGTTAGAGAGCAGTATTCGCATCATCGAATCAAATGATATCATTATCGCCAATCAAGTAATTAAACTAGAAGAATATGTTGACCAACTGGTTAAAAAATCACGGAAACGACACACCATTAGAGTTAACGAAGGTATTTGTACCTCAGAAACAGGAATCATGTTCATCGAGTTACTTTCAAATATCGAAAGAATTGCAGACCATTGTACCAACATTGCGGAGTACACGATAAACAAAGATTATTACATCGTTATTGACGAAAAAGAAATTGACCTTAAGACCATTAAAAAAGTACCCCAAAATTAAAAACTGTTCATATTGAACAGTTTTTTTTAATCATCAATTAATGCTACCGCTCTTACTAATGAGGCTTCTATTTTAATGTTCAAAGGAAAACAGATAAGTTTAAAATTAAATCGTCCTAATAGTTTCTCTAAGTTACAGACATTTTCTAGCAGAATTATATCATTACTTAATAGGATTTTATGGATTTCAAAAGGTGGATAATCAGGCGAAGGAAAATCAATTCCCACTAACTTTACCTTTTTGTTTACTAAAAAATGTGCCATATCTTTAGTAATAAAAGGATGTTCATAAAAATACTTATCAGTAGGATAGTGTTCATCATGCCCAGTATAAATTAGCACGCAATCCTGTGGGTGAATCATATCTTCATAAACCTTTTTATAATCGATACTTTTTTCTCCATAAGCATTAATGATAACACCACGTCCATAGAAACAATCAAGTGGATACTCATCAATCGTTTTACTTATCTCTGTCAAGTGACTTGGAGCATCGACATGGGTCCCAACGTGCATTGAAGTGGAAATAATATTAAGAGAATAACCATCTTTATCATAATCTTTAATCTTTTTAATAGTTAATGATGGATCACCTGGATAAACAGGTGATTCGTTATTTAATGGATAAGACAAATCGATTAAACGCATAAAATGATCTTCCTTTTAATCTGGGTATTTAAGGGATCTAACTAATAAATTAGTTCCTAAAACGGTATTGGGAAATACTTCTTGAGCATTTGTGAGGAATTTTTCGGGGTTTTCCAATTTTGGACTAAAATGGGTAAGGATTAATTCATCGACATTTCCTAACTTCGCTAAAGTCGCTGCTTCTCTAAAAGTCATATGGTAATTATTTTGGGCTTTTTCTAAATCATCATCACTACCATACATTCCTTCACATATAAAAAGATTACTATCTTGAATAAAGGAGGGGATTTCAGAAATAGGTCGTGAATCGGTTATATAACTGAATTTAAGTCCCCTTCTTTCTTCACCTAAGACCATCTCTGGTGTATAAGTGACATCACCAAGAGTAATAGTGTTACCTTTTTGTAGTTTACTCCAGATTTCTTTAGGTACATGATTCTTGACCGCTTTATCAACATCAAAGCGCCGTTGTCTTTTTAGATAAAAAGAATAACCTAAACAAGGAATTGTATGTTGTAAAGAAATTGTTTTTATCTCAAGATCAAGAAATGTGATGACATCAGGTTGTTCAATAAAGATTAACTCATATGGCAAATAAGGAACTAATAATTTAATCGCATTGCTAACTTTTTCTATTCCTTTGGGACCTATAATCGTTAGTGGTTCTGTTCTTTCACTATTAGATATAGTTTGGAGAAGCCCAAATAATCCAAATAAATGGTCACCATGATAATGAGTCAAAAGAATGTAATCAATGTTTTTTAAACCCCAGCCAAGTTCTTTTAACGCTACTTGAATATATTCACCAGAATCGATTAAACACATTTCACCTTTATAACGAACTAAAACAGATGATAAGTAGCGATGGCTCACGGGGATGCTACCACCACAACCTAAAAGCGCTACATCAAGCATATGTTCCCCTCCAGTTTTGTGCTTATACCATTATTTTCTGATATTTCCAGAATTTATATGTATAATGATGAAAAAAGACTTTCTATTTCTTATAGAAAGTCATTCATTATTTATTACACGAAGAAAAGCATCCACAACATCTTTATCATATAGTTTACCAGCGAGACTAACAATTTCTTGAATCGCTTGTTCTTTACTCAAGCGATTTCGATAAGCACGGTCACTAGTCATCGCATCAAAGGTATCAGCGACCGCAATGATACGTGCTTCTAAACAAATTTCATCGCCTTTTAATCCATAAGGATAACCTGAACCATCTAAACGTTCGTGATGTTGTAGCACGATATCACCAACATCGATATATTTAATCGCATTAACATATTTAGCGCTTTCAATAGGATGATGTTTCACTATTTCATATTCATCACTGGTAAGTTTATATGGTTTGCCTAATATATCATCAGAAATAAAAATCTTACCTAAATCATGGAAGAGCGCTGCTATCGCTAACTTCGCAATGCGATCACGACTGAGACCCATTTCAACACCAATCTTGACAGACAAATCTTGTACTCGTTCTGAATGACCTTTAGTATAGGGATCCTTTTTGGTAATTTCTTCATTAATTAAGTGTAATTTAGCATAGGATTCTCCTATGTAATGGAATATTGGTTGCGATGATATATACAACAATTTTGTTTTTGATAGTGTTCTAAATACACAAGGTTCTTTTAGTTCTTTTGTGTAAAAGTAATCTCCTTTTGTTAGTTTAATAAACTCTTTGGAATCTTTGGTGAGGTATTCAAGTTCACCCTCAATAATATAAAAGAATTCCATTAATGATGGGTTAGCTTCATCTGGATAAATATCAAAAGTAATGCCTTTTTCAAGTTCATGTGTCATTATTTCGATACCATCACCAGAAGCTAACAACCGTAATTCACTCGTTTTAAGTGTTACTTTATCTAAATAATCTGTTCCTGTTTGTAAAATGAGCCCAGTCTGTTTCATTATATCAATCCTTATATAATACTTTTAGTCACTTGATACGTCTATTATACTAAAATTTACATAAATAGACAAGTAATTACTTTTATTATATTAAATATATAAAAATGACTTATGTTTACACATAAGTCATTTTATACTTTACCATCTATGTACCCTAATTGGATCGACATACACCACTCTGTTGCCAATTACTACTTCAATATATTCAAATTCAACTTCATAGCCATATTTTTCAAGTTGATCTTTTGCTTTTTCAGCAATCTTTTCAGTCTTACTTAATAAGTCAGCAACAATTTGGTCAAGCTTCTTTTCATATTGAGGATGGTTTTGAAACTTGAGTTCTTTTTCAATTGCTTTTTCAATTTCTTTTTCAATATCTTCATTAGCTTTTTCGACAATCTTCATTGCTTCTTCATAACTTAAGCCCTTATCCTTAACTTTCGCATTAGCGCTAATAGAGCCAATTAACGCAAAACCAATAAAGAGAAATAATAATACAAATAACTTTTTCCAAGTAAACTTCATACTAAACCTCCCATCCAATAACTCTACGACTATTATAACAGGATAAGTTTTATTAGACAATAGAATATTGTAAATTTTTTCTAAATGTTTACAACATAAATTCTTTGATATACTTATTTAATCGAAATTCAGCCAAATATTTATTAGTAACTATATACCCACTATAATATAAATTTTCGATTTGTTTTTTCGACAATTTAAAATCAGTTGATTTTAAATGATCAGGGTTATCAATCGTGATAATTCTTACTAAATCCTTACTACTCACATAAGTTAACTCATCTTTATTGATAGCTGCTGTAATCAAATCATAAGCATAGGATAAAACGTTATTTTTCCCTTGTTTAGTAAAACTCTCGTCATCCTTAATCTTAACTCCAATAACTGGTCTTAGAGGTTTATCTGTTTTTTCAAAAATCCATATAGGAAAAGTACTAATTAATCCACCATCAACAATATAACTCACATAATCATCATTTAATATTCTTACAGGAGTAAAAAAGAAAGTAATAGTACAACTCATTTGCACAGCTTTACAAATCGCAAGATTTTTCGGGTCCTTCCCATAAAATCTGATATCATCAGGTAATATTAATAATTTGCGATTAGTAATATCAGCTGCCACCACTTTTAAAGGACATTCACCATTAATATAAAGGTCACCAAAAACTCGAATTCCTTTCTTTTTTAAGATTGAATCTATCCAAGTGGAAATAATATTACCATCGTAAAGTCCCTTACTAAAGATTAAAGACAATACTTTACCGATAATCGGAATATTACCAAACGGTGGGCTCTTAAGAAGCATTGTAAAGTCCGTGTTTTCTAACTCTTCTCTTAATTCTTGAGGTGTAAATCCAGCACAGATTAGGGCAGCGATGACACTACCCGCACTAGTACCAGCTGCTCTAATGATTTGAAACTTATTTTCATAAAAAGCTTCATAAGCTCCCACAAATCCAATTCCTAAAACCCCACCACCTTCAAAGACTAAATCGACCCTCAAACTATCACCTGAATCAATAAATCTTGTTTATGTTTTTCAATACTTAATAACTCTTGTAAATATTTCTCCTTATGTTTTATTAATGTGTCTGCAATATTGGTTAGAACAGTAGGAAAATGTTGAAATTTATTTATTGCCTTTTTTAAAGACTCTTGTTCTTTTAAATCTTCATATAAATTATTGTCAATATAATGATATAATTCTTTTAATTCTTGGTAATTTATTTGCATATTAGTATAATAGCCAATTATTTTTAATATACGCATCAACTTATTACCCCGGTAATATAACTCTTTTACTAAACTTTCCGTGCTCTTAAACTCGGGTGTATTAGTAAGTGATAATAATAAACCTCGACTTAAAATATCGAAATTATTCCAAGTTTTCGCACTATCAACTAATTTTTGAAACTTCTCTACTGTCTCTAATATAAATCTAATATTATTTACTGCTTCATTTAATAAGCGAATTCTCAGTTTAATTTTACATGCTTCTTCATGTTGTTTTAATAAAACTTTAAACACTTCTTTTTCTTTATTCATTATTACGAATTCACTCTCGCGTTCAATTTCTTTCAATTTATTCTCATAATCGCTAATTGTGAAAAGCTTTTGTTGATACTCATCTTGTTCTTGCATTAAGTAATATAAGAGATGATATAATAATTTATAATCGAAAATAGTTCTGGGTACCTTCATTCCTTTACTCGTAAAAATCGTGAACCAGATCACTAACATTTCCTCTTGATCTATTTCTTTTTGACTAAATCCGCTCATCTCAAGTTTCCTAACTAATGTATTTAACCGTTGTTGGGAAAAGTTAATTAATTCTTTTAACTCTTCCTGCATTTTTTCACATATAAACTTCTGATAGGACTTTTCAGATAAATCAAGGTACTTTTTTATCAAATCCATTTACATCCCCCCTTTTTCCTATTATATTATTATATGTATAATAAATTTTTTGGATGATTATCTACTTATTGGAGGTTTTTATGAATCAAGTTATTGATACTATTCTTAACCATCGTTCCATAAGAAGTTACCTTGATAAAGAATTGCCTGAAGAACATCTTGAATTACTCGTAAGATGTGCGCAAAAAGCCCCCTCTTCTAATAATGGTCAACCAGTGACCATTATTGCGGTAACTGATAAAGCAAAAAAAGCACAACTATCTGAGTTGTGCGGTAATCAAGCGTTTATTGCGGAAGCAGGTGTTTTCTTTGCTTTTTGTATTGATTTTTATCGTGGTAAATTAGCCTGTGAAAAAACCAATAATGAGTTTTATATTACTGATGAGTTAAGTGCGACTGTTATTGGTACATTCGATGCTGGGCTTGCCATGCAAAACATGATTGTAGCGGCAGAATCATTAGGTTATGGTACCGTTCCAATTGGTGGTATTCTCAATGATTCGCATGCAGTGATTAAACTTTTAGAAATACCTGATTATGTCTTCCCCATTTGTGGTCTCGTAGTCGGTTTTCCAAAGGAACAATCAGCAGTTAAACCGCGTTTACCACTAAAAGCTGTATTTAATCGTGAAAAGTACGATATGAATCAACGAATTTATATTGATGAATATGATGAAGTCATGACAAAATACATGGAAGAACGTACTAACGGTGAAAGCCGGAGAAACTGGTCTGAAACTATTAGTAGAGTCTATAGAGTTAAAGGTAGACGTAGCATTAAGCAAGCCATGGAAAACCAAAAATTCTATAATCGTTAAAATAAAAAAAGAAAAAAAGGGGCTGTAAAAAAATAAACAGCCTTAGTAAATAGAAAAAAGGTGCTTAATTTAGAGGTTCTATAATATTTGGTGTGGGTAAATAAACTCACACCATATTTTATATAAAAAAAGTGAGACATATTTCCAACACCCTGATAGAATATGATTTGAATAAAACAAACTAAGCCAAGGAGTGGAAATATGTCTCATAATTA
>JAAZCR010000268.1 GCA_012513195.1 Bacilli bacterium
ATATTATCTTTAGTATCTAAATCTATTTTATTTAACACAATTATTTCTTTTTTATTATATAATTTTTCACTATAGTTTTTAAGTTCGTTTCTTATTATTTGATAATCATCGATCGGATCTCTATCTTCTGAACCCGATATGTCTATAACATGTAATAATATTCTAGTTCTAGCTGTATGTTTTAAAAATTCTTTACCTTTATTAGTAATACTATAATATTTGCGTTTAGTTTGGTTAAAACCCTCTCGCCAATATGAAACAACTAATTCTTCTTTTTCTAATCTTTTAAACGCAATATATAGTGTAGCTTCTGTTAAACTAAACTGATTATTAGTAATCTGGGCTATCTGATGGTTAATCGCATAACCATAAGAATCGCCTTTTTCTAAAATAGCCAAGATGATGGTATCAGTGTGCCCCCGAAGTAAATCACCAACTAACACTATGATCTCCTTCTTTTTAGATACATTTTATGACCTACTATGATTATAGTCAATAATAATATCATAATTAAAGAGTACTTCGCTTCATTATTACTTAATGTTACATTATATAAAAAGTAATCGATATTACTAGCCAAAATATTGATGAGAACAACACTGATAAACCAACCATAGGCACAATAGATAACCAACTTGAACTTGCTTAACTTCTTTGTCAATGCCTTAACTAGTAAAGCGACAAGAGTAATTAATGATATTATAGGCAGGATTGCGAGTGGCCAACTTTTATACCTTAACATCCTAAAGAGTTGAATTAAAAAGATACCTCTATAAACAGATTCTCTACTCCCATAGAATGTATCATGTTTTATATATAAAGTAAAATTAAAGAATAGTTGTGGTAAGACCATGATGCTGATAATAAAAGGATAAATTTTATATGCTTTAGCGCGGTTAACGATACTGTCTTCAGTTTGGTTACTATTTCGACCAAAAACAAAATCTAAACTTTCTTGAATTTTTCCTTTAAGTTCTTTATTCCCTGTTAAAAGATAATAATGATTCATTAAGCGTTGATATATCTTATAAAAGATGAAGGAGAAGATAGCTAAAACTCCAATGAATAGTATAACAATAATGGTGATAATTGATCCAACATCGTCGATACTAAGATTCATAGAGTCAATGAGTATTATACTAGTAATTATAGTAATTACTAAACTAGTCATGATTAAAGATAAACTAATAGCCCAAAAAACAAAACTTGTTTTCATGTACTTAAAAATTTTAGTTAATAATAAATTATGTTTTTCAATATCCATATATTGTTTTCTGATATATTGGGAATATGAATACAAATAATATGCTGAACCACTAAATAATAGAATACTAATGGCAGTAATAATGGTTCCAACAATACCATTAAATAAGGTTAAAATCATGCCAAAAATACTAAGGATTGCCCCACACATGAGGAGAATATCGGGAATTTGTGGTTTAATACTATATTCTTCCGATATTTTATTGTATTCATGTTGGCTAAAATCTCCCATAGATTTAATCGCTTCAATATAGGCTTCTTCTTCAGTTAGACCTTTTTGCCGATATTCTTCATAACGATCAATTAAATTGGCTATGATTTCTTCTTTTAATTCTTCGATATCATTTCTTTCATCAAAGCGAAACTGATAATTAACATACTGTCTAATTTTATCATGCATAAAGACCCTCCTATACCTAATCTGTCTAGGTATATTATATGCATCAATACCTAATCTGTCAAGGTATTTTTCTTAAAAAATAAAACCCAATAATGATAGTAGATAATCATTATTGAGTCTTTTATTATTTAGAAACTATTATAAAAGATCGTTTCTATTTCAAACTTACCATTATCAATTGTTAAAATTCCAAACGAATACTCTGGTTCAAATCGTTTATTTGTGCAACTTCCGGGATTATAGTAAGTGATGCCATTAATTTCTTCTAGTTGACACTTATGCGAATGACCAAAGATAACAAGGTTAACATCCGCATTGGAAAAAGTGGAAATGGCTCGATTTAAAGTATTTTGAGCCCGACTCAACCCGATACTAATACCATGACCATGGCATACTCCTATTTTAACTCCTTCAATAGGAATTAACACTTTTTCTGGTAACTCTTGTTTCAATTTCCAATCGTCATTGTTCCCCCAACAGGCAATTAGGGGTTTGAGTTTTTTAATATGAGTATAGGCTTCATAACTGGTAAAATCACCAGCGTGAATAACCATATCCACGTTTTCAAGATACTTAATTAAGATATCTGGTAAAGTGATGAATCTTGATAAATGAGTATCACTCATAATTAAGATTTTCTTCATGTAATAACCCACCCCAAGATGATACTAAATATAATGATAATAATTGGAATTAATAATGATAACTCAGGAAGAAAGATACTTTTTATAAATGAGTAGTCTTCATGTTCTTTAAATATTTCTAATAGCGCTTTGATTCTTTTTAAATGTACAAGTGCGACTTGTGTTAAGAAAGTAAGGGGAGCATGAAAACTAATTAAGTTGATATTTGATTGATAGTTTAGTAATAGTTTTACCATCTCCACATTATTAGCTAACACCGCATAGTATAATGGTGTTTTACCAGACATCCGTTTATTAACATCTATACCTTGCTTTAACAAAACCTCTACTATATCCACATTACCACTATAACTCGCTAATTGTAAGGGGTATTTACGTCTCACCGTTTTAGTGTTAACATCTGCACCTTTTTCTAATAAATACTTCACCATCTCGATATTATTATTTTGGATCGCAATAGCTAATGATGTTGTCTTATCCATTGCCTTTCGATTAATATTAGCACCATTTTCTACTAGCAACTTAACCATATCAAGATTATTTTTGCGACATGCAGTATGTAAAGGGGTATTGCCTAGATAATCTGGAAGATTAACATTGGCACCATGTTCAATTAACAGCTTTACTGCTTCAAGATGTTCAAGAATAACGGCGTTATGAAGGGGTGTAATTTTGTTAGTTGCTTCCAAATTAATATCTGCACCATGTTCAAGAAGTAGTTTCATGATTTCCACATTACCATGATAAGCAGCATCATGAAGAGGACTAATGCGTTTATAAGTATACGTATTGACTATAGCACCATGCTCAAGAAGGAGTTTCACTAGTTCAATATTTTCCCTTAACACCGCGACGTGGAAGGGTGTTATATAATGTTTTGTTTTTATATTGGGATTTGCACCATATTCTAGAAGCAACTTCACCATTTCAACTTTGTTGGTATCAACCGCGTAGTATAAAGGAGTATATTTATCAACAGTTGGTTTATTAACATCAACGCCATGTTCAAGTAGATACTTAGCTATCTCAAGATTATTGTTTAAAGCGACTAAATGTAAACCATTAATGCCATTTTCCTTATCTGTAGCATCGCAAGGGAAACCTTGACTTAGAAGAAACTGGAAAGATTCATAGCGATTATTACCAATGGCATAAAGAAGCAAAGTCTGGTTGTCTAAAGGATTAATTAGACCCTTATCGATTAAAAAGGATAATAAATCGATTTCGTTAATTTCAATAAAAAAGTGAATGGGCGAAAGTTGATTATTGTTTTTAGCTCCGATATCCGCACCATGTTCAATTAGTAATTTTATTATTTCAGTGTTTCTTTTAAAACAAGCATAGTGTAATGGCGTATTACCATGATTATCTTTAGGATTTAAATTAACACCACAACTAATAAGTAACTTGACGCATTCTTTACTGTTAAACTGACAAGCCTTATGTAGTGGTGTTACTCCTTCATAACTTGTAGATTCTAAATCAAGTCCTAATTCAATTAAATACTTTAAGATATTAACCGCATTATGACTACAAGCAAGATGAACGAGTGTTTCATTATAATAGTTTCTAATATTGATGTTGAGTTCTCCATTAGCATAAAATGCTTTAAACATTTGGATATTATCGTCAAGAATCGATTTGAAAACTAAATTTTCGCCTTCTTTTCTCGGTCGATTATAATCTTTAATTTCATGCAACAGTACAATGATTAAATCAGTGTAATAAATATATGTATCCTCAACTTTGGTTACTTCTTTTTTGACAAACTCAGGATCAATTATACTGTTTAAGGTATTAATCATTTCTTGTACATAGGGATTCGAACTTTCTTTAGGTAATAATTCAACTAACTCCGCTACTAGTTCGGTAGGGAGATTAGTGAATTCTACTAAGAGGTTAGAAAATACTGTCTTACTATTTGAGGTAATCTTATTTAAATAATTGCGAAGTAATAGTTCATCTCGATAATGGTTTACTGTATCAATATCAAGTTTAGTTAGTATTGATAAACTTTGTTCTAAAGGATTCTTATGATAATCTGCTAGCTTTTGGTTCAATAACTCCTCTAGTTTTAGTTTCATAATTATCCCTCATTTCTTTGATTAATCTAATTATATCAAATTATGAAAAGATTTATAAATAAGATTCTACCAAGATTGCTGAATTAATATTGAAAACGCTATCATTTAGTGTTAAGATACTAATTGAGGAGGTAAATCGATGAAAGAGTATGGGTTTTCCACAAAAGCAATTCATTGTGGTAGTGATAATAATACTCATAAGAGTTTAGCCACACCAATTTACCAATCAAGTACATTCTGTTTTGATGATGCTGATCAAGGGGGTAGACGATTTAAACTAGAGGAAGAGGGATTTATTTATACGCGTTTAGGTAATCCTACCACAAAAGTATTAGAAGAGAAAATCGCTGCTTTAGAAAATGCGGATGGTTGTATTGCGACTAGTTCTGGTATGGGTGCCATTACCACAGTATTTTGGACCTTGCTTAAACAAGGAGATCATATCGTAACTGATAATAATCTATACGGTTGTACTTTTGCCTATTTTACCCACGGATTAACGAAGTTTGGTATCGAAGTAAGTCTTGTCGATGCTGCCAATCCAGAAAATGTGGAAAAAGCAATTAAGCCTAACACTAAGATTATCTATTGTGAGACACCAACGAATCCATCCCTCAAGCTAGTTGACATAGAAGCGCTAAGTAAAATCGCGAAAAAACATAATTGTTTATTAGTTGTTGATAATACTTTCGCCACACCTTTTATCACTAGACCATTGGATTTAGGAGCGGATATCGTTATCCATTCAGGTACGAAATACTTGAATGGGCATGGCGATGTAATTTGCGGATTCATTTGTACGCGAAAAGAGTTATTGAATGATTTACGGTATGTTGGACTAAAAGATATGACTGGTAGCGTTTTAAGTCCTTTTGATTCCTTCTTAGTTATTAGAGGTTTAAAAACCTTAAGTTTAAGAATGGAACGTCACTGTTTCAATGCCCAAAAAGTGGCTGAGTTCTTAGAAAGCCATCCAAAAGTAAAAATGGTTAGTTATCCAGGCTTAAAGAGCCATCCTCAATATGAACTAGCCAAACGCCAAATGAAACTACCAGGTGCTATGATATCCTTTGAATTAAAAGGTGGTTTAGAAGAAGGTAAACGGCTCATTAATTCAACAAAACTCTGTAAATTAGCGGTATCATTAGGTGATATCGAAACCCTCATCCAACATCCTGCCAGCATGACCCACTCACCCTATACTAAAGAAGAAAGATTACGTGCAGGTATTAGCGATGAGTTAATTAGAATCTCTGTAGGTTTAGAAGATTATGAAGATATCATCGCCGATTTAGACGAAGCTTTAAAGCATGTTTAATTAAAAGAAAAACCTTATTATGAAATATCGGTTCTATAATATTTGGTGTGGGTAAATAAACTCACACCATATTTTATATAAAAAAAGTGAGACATATTTCCAACACCCTGATAGAATATGATTTGAATAAAACAAACTAAGCCAAGGAGTGGAAATATGTCTCATAATTA
>JAAZCR010000269.1 GCA_012513195.1 Bacilli bacterium
ATCCTAGTTAGCAAAGATGAATCCATCTACGAAAAAGCTCCTATCGGTAAAGTGATTAATACCGTAGGAGCCGGAGATGCCTTACTTGCGGGTTTTTTAGCAAGTTATACTAAATCGCCTGATCTAAAGGCAGCATTACAACAAGGTATTAAATGTGCCAGTAAGGTTGTTTTTACAGGTTATATTTAAGAGTAAAATCCCGTTTGCACGGGATTTTATTTTGCGGCATAGAAGCATCTTTTTGGAGAATGGATTAAATCCTCATCTTTTAATTCTTTTAAAACTTTACTAACAACTTTTTGGTCTAAACCAGTTTTTTCCGCAATATCACCAGGTCTTAAGGGTTCAGCACTTTCTTTTAAAACTTTTAATACTAATTCTTTGTTTTCCATGCACAAACCTCCTTAAAATTAGTTACTAATATTATAACAGACATTTTTTATAAATTAAAACAAAATAACAAATTGAAACATTATAATTTATCTCCTATAATAAAGGGAGGAGGGATTTTTGTGAAATATCAGTGTAAAGTAGAGATAAATGCATCAAGGGATAAAGTTATAACGCTGTATCAAGACATAACCTGGCAAAAGGAATTGGGGTTATTAAAAAAAGAAATGATTAAGGGGAAATCTTTTGAAACAGGTAGTGTGGCTCATTTGTATTTTCCTGTAAATGGGAAAGAAATAATCATGAAGGAAACCGTTGAAGATAATAATCTACCAGAATCAATTACTATTATTTATGAAGTAGATGGTCATTGGAATAGGTGTGTTAGTAAGTTTATTGAAAAAAATGGTAAGGTTATTTATCTTATGGATGTGGAATTTCGCTTCTCTGAAGAGTTAGATATACCTAAGATTAAGTTTGTGAATCAAACTCAACAAGAAATGGAATATTTTAAAGAATTTGTGGAAAATAATTTATAAAAGGGTATCTATGTAAACAGTGATAATAATTTGGTGTTCGATGATAAGACTTATTAGACCAAATGCGATTTTAGTAAAAAAAATTACTAAATTATCATAATATAGAAGTGAGACCCAACCACTTTTTTCATATTATTAGCGAGAAATTGTAGCTTATTTTACATTTTATTAGCATTTAGTTTCCTAGTAAAACTTCATAAAATTTACTAAATTGTTGATTAATTTAAGTAAAAATGTTAAAATGATATTGGAAAAATCTATTATGATAAGGAGTTAGAATATGAAGGAAAAGTTATTAACTGGATTTCGCGAAATTTTTAAAACTGAAGCTAGTAATGTTTACTTTGCGCCTGGTCGGGTTAATTTAATTGGTGAACATACCGATTACAATGGTGGACATGTTTTTCCATGTGCATTAAATATCGGCACATATCTTGCGGTTAAGCCCCGTAGTGATAAGAAATTCCAATTCTACTCGGAAAACTTTGCCCATCTAGGTATTATTGAAGTAGATTTAGATAATATCGTTTATGATGTTAATGACGACTGGGTAAATTATCCAAAAGGTTGTATTAGAGAAGTTCAAAAGTTAGGTATTACCTTAAATCATGGTTTAGATTTATATTACTTTGGTAATATTCCTTATGGTGCGGGTTTATCTTCTTCAGCATCAATCGAATTAGTGACTTTAGTGATGTTAAATGAAGAGTATGGTTTAAATATTGACCGCATTGAACTTGTTAAAATGGGACAACGGGCTGAAAATCAATTCGTTGGGGTTAACTGTGGCATTATGGACCAGTTCGCCATTGGTATGGGAAAAGCCAACCATGCGGTTTTATTAGATACAGGTAAATTAAAGTATCAATATGCGCCTTTAAATATTGAAGGTTATTCTTTAGTTGTCACAAATACCAATAAACGACGCGGATTAGCTGATTCTAAGTATAATGAAAGACGTGCTGAATGTGAAAAAGCACTTGAAATCCTTAAACAATATAAAAATATTAACGCATTATGTGAATTAACCTTAGCGGAATTTGAATCTTTAAGTGATAAAATCGAAGATGAAATTATCAGAAAACGTGCTCGCCATGCAATAAGTGAAAATGAACGCACTATTCTAGCGAAAAAAGCTCTTGATGAAGGTAATTTAACCGAATTTGGTCGTTTAATGAATGAAAGCCATGTTTCCTTAAGAGATGACTATGAAGTTACTGGTAAAGAATTAGATACTTTAGCAGCTTTGGCCTGGGCACAAGATGGTGTTATTGGTAGTCGTATGACTGGTGCAGGTTTTGGTGGTTGTACAATTAGCATTGTTAAGAATGAATACCTTGATAACTTTAAAGTTAATGTTGAAAGGGAATATGAAAAGGTAATTGGTTATAAACCAACATTCTACGTTGTTTCTGTTGGTGACGGTGCCAAAAAATTATAAAAGAAGGTGATTATACATGAGCATCTTAGTCTGTGGTGGCGCTGGTTATATTGGTTCTCATACTGTTTATGAATTAATTAAACAAGGTTACCAAGTTGTGGTAATTGATAACCTACAAACAGGTCATAAAGAAGCTGTACATTCCGAAGCTATCTTCTATCAAGGCGATATGCGGGATGCTAAATTCCTTGATGAAGTATTTAGTAAGGAAAAGATTGACGCTGTAATTCATTTCGCCGCTAATTCTTTAGTTGGCGAAAGTATGACGGATCCCTATAAATATTATGAAAATAATGTCTATGGAACGCTTAAACTTCTAGAAGCGATGCGTAATCATAATGTGAAACGGATTGTCTTCTCTTCCACCGCTGCTGTATATGGTGAACCAAAGAATATCCCCATTCTTGAAACAGATCCTACAGAACCTACTAACGCTTATGGGGAAACTAAATTAGCGATGGAAAAGATGTTTAAGTGGTTTGATAAAGCTCATGGGATTAAATACATTTCCTTACGCTACTTCAATGTAGCTGGTGCTGATATTTCAGGTGAAATTGGTGAAGACCATAACCCTGAAACCCATTTAATTCCCTTAGTTCTACAAGTACCTTTAAATAAACGGGAATACATCAGCATCTATGGCGATGATTATGACACACCTGATGGTACATGTATTCGCGACTATATCCATGTTACTGACCTAGCCAATGCCCATATCTTAGCACTTGAACGATTACTAAATGGTAGTGACTCTGATGTCTTTAATCTAGGTAATGGGCAAGGTTTTAGCGTTAAAGAAATTATTGAAGCAGCTCGTAAAGTTACTGGTCATCCTATCCCCGCTAAAGTTGTTGCTAGACGTCCAGGAGATCCTGCAAGACTAGTAGCTTCAAATAAAAAAGCGATTGAAGTTTTAGGATGGAAGATTCAATATCCTAACATAGAAGATATTATTGCGAGTGCTTGGAAATTTCATCAAAATAAGCCTAACGGTTTTTAATAAAAGGTGATATTATGATTAATATTCAACTAGAATTAAACAAACTACTAGATTACGCTTTAAACAATAAACTCATTCAACCAGCAGATTACTATTATGCGGCTAATCGCTTAATTGATTTATTAAAACTAACCGAGTTTCAAAAGTTAGACATTACTACCGATTATGATTTTTATATAGTAATGGATAATATCCTTCAATACGCTTATGAACAAGGTATTATCGAATCAGATACGGTTCTTTATAAAGACCTCTTCGATAGTGCGATTATGGATTGCTTAATGCCCCGTCCAAGTGAAGTTAACCAAACCTTTTGGTCGCTATATTTAAATGATCCAAAAGAAGCGACGGATTACTTTTATAATTTAAGTCAAAAATCCAACTATATTAGAGTAGATCTCACAAGTAAGAACATCAGTTGGAAAACACCAACTGAATATGGGGAACTCGATATCACGATAAATGTGTCAAAACCCGAAAAAGATCCCCGGGATATCGCTAAAGCACGCAATCTACCTAAAACTAGTTATCCTAAATGTGTATTATGTCGCGAAAATGAAGGTTTTAGCGGTAATCTCAATCATCCCAGTCGACACAATCATCGCATCATTAATTTAAAACTAAACAACGAAAACTGGTTCTTACAATATTCACCTTATGTATATTATAATGAGCATTGTATTGTTTTAAGTGAACATCATGTGCCAATGAAAATTAGTACCGATACCTTCAAACGCTTATTAGACTTTGTGGATCTCTTCCCTCATTATTTTATTGGCTCAAATGCTGATTTACCCATCGTTGGTGGTTCAATTCTTTCCCACGATCATTTCCAAGGGGGAAGATATGAGTTCGCGATGATGAAGCAAGGTTTTAAAGAAACATTTACGGTAAAAGATTATCCCGATGTTGAAGCTGGTATCGTTAATTGGCCTATGAGTGCGATTAGATTATTATCAACCAATAAAGAATCTATTATCAAATTAAGTGAACGCATTCTTACCTTATGGAAAGAATACTCCGATTATGAAGTAGATATTTACGCCTATACTGATGATACTCCTCATAACACAATTACACCAATAACTCGTAAAGTTAATAATCGTTACGAAATGACATTAGTACTCCGTAATAATCGAACAACACCTGAACATCCTTTAGGATTGTTCCATCCTCATAGTGAGCATCATCACATAAAGAAAGAAAACATTGGTTTAATTGAAGTTATGGGATTAGCGGTACTTCCTGGTCGGTTAAAGGATGAAATACCATTAATTAAACACGCATTATTAACAGGAGAGGACTTCTCTAGCGATTCTGATATGTATAAACATCAAGCATGGGTTGAATCCTTACGTCGCAAATATGATGAAATTACCGAAAATAACGTTGATTGGATTATTAAAACGGAAATCGGTGAAGTCTTCAAAGATATATTAGCTCAATGTGGAGTGTTTAAAGATACTAAGTCATTCATGCGCTTTATAAAATTGATATAAGTGAGGTGTTCTTTTGGCTACTTTAAAAGATATTGCGGAAAAGGTGGGCGTATCCATCGCAACCGTTAGTCGCGTGTTAAACCAAGATAAGACTTTTAATGTCTCTGAAACTACACGCCTAGAAATCCTCAAAGCCGCAGAAGAGTTGCGCTACAATATCAGACAAAAAAAGGAAAGCCTGAAAGTTCAAAACACCTTGATTGGATTAATATATTGGTACACAGAAGCGCAAGAATTAAATGATCCCTTTTATTTATCGATTAGAATGTGTATTGAAAATGAATGTAAGGAACAAAAAATTGAACTAGAAAATATTCATTTAGACTGTAAAGATTTTTCAAATCTAATTGATAAACCATATGATGGTTTTATTATTCTTGGTAAGTATAGTCAACAAATTATTGAACAAATCTATAACATAAATAACAATATCGTAGTTGTAAGTACTGATTTATATCACTACAATATCGATGTGGTTAATCCTGATTTAGAACATGCGACTAAAGCGATTATTGATTATTACTTTAGTCAAGGTCTAACAAACATTGGCTTTATTACTGGCATTGAAGAAACATTTGATGGCGTGGAAGTTTTAGATCCTCGTTTAAAAACATATCGAGAAGAAATGATTAAACGAAATGCCTATAATAGCCAAAATGTTAGTATCGGTAAATTTACCGCAGATAGCGGTTATGAGATGATGAGCACTATTATTAAGCAAGATCGCTTATTAGAAGCTTACATCGTCGGTAGTGATTCAATCGCTTTAGGTTGTTTAAAAGCTTTAAATGAAAACAATATTAAAGTACCCGATGCGACAAAAATCTTCAGTTACAACAACACATCTTTTTCTCAATTTACTATTCCTGCCTTATCGACAGTAGAACTCAATGCTCAATTAATGGGTATGACAGCAGTTCAATTAATTATAGAACGGATTATGACAAATCGTATGATTGGTAAGCGGGTCTATATTCCTACTAAATTAATTATTCGTGAAAGTGCATAACATCCTATCAATAAAACTTGGTCGATAAACGGTGACCAAGTTTTTATTGTTTGATAAAAGTAAGTAGAAAGTTAATAAAAATAAGTTTTATTGTTAGTTAAGATACAAAATGAAAAATAGATGCAAATTGTAAATGGAGAAAACTATAATTTAAGTATCAAGATTTATATAATTATAAAGACAAGAAGAATATGTATTTAAGCTGATAGAGTACTACTTGAATTTGATTTACTAATTAAGTTATTTTATAATAGATTTAAGTTACAAAAAATGTAGATTTATAAAGGATGGTAACGATGAAAATTGGGGCACAATTGTATACATTAAGAGAGCATATGCAAAATCTTGAAGACATATCCTCAACATTAAAAAGGGTTAAAGATATCGGCTATAATGCCATACAAGTTTCGGGTATTGGTGATTTTACAAAAGAAAAAGTGGAACATATTAAAAAAGAAACGGAGAAGTATGGGCTTGAAATATGTGCTACGCACACGAATCTTACAAGTTTACTTAATCAATTTGAATGGGTAGTAGAGTACCATAAATTATGGAACTGTAAGTATGTTGGAGTAGGAATGATGCCTTTAGAATATACGGAAACAGAAGAAAAAGTTATTGAATTTGCGTCTATTATGAATGATTTAGGTAAAAGACTAAAAGAGCATGGTATTACTTTAGTTTATCATAATCATGCTTTTGAGTTTAGAAAATTAAATGGTAAATTGATTATGGATATTTTGTTTGACAATTTTAGTGACGATGTGCAATTTGAACTTGATACCTTCTGGATTCAAAAAGGTGGTTGTAACCCTGTTGAATGGATTGAAAAGGTAAAGGGAAGAATGGATGTTGTGCACTTTAAAGATATGAGTATTAGAAATTGGGATGAACAACTCATGGAAGTTGTTGGCGATGGTAATCTTAATTGGGACCAAATTATATCAGCGTGTTTAAGTACAGGAGTTAAGTATGCTTGTGTGGAACAAGATGATTGTCAAGGACGTGAACCCTTCATCTGTTTAAAAAGAAGTTTATTTTTCTTAAATAATAAGATCTGGACAATGTAAGCATTTTCTTTGAAGTATAGTTGAAATTATTATACAATATAGGTGAGAGTAAGCCCTCTCACCATAAATTCTTTCATTCTTCTCCCTCTCTATAACATAGATTGATTTTGTATCACTAAAAAGGCCTTAATCGGCCTTTTTATTATTAGGGTAGAAATATATTAGGGTAGAAATAATGTTTTTTATTAATTTATAATGTGATATAATGTAATATGAAATTGGGGTAGAAAGAGAAGTGATGACATGAAAAAGATTTTCCACAAGGATATGTTGTATAAGGTGTTGCGAGTAATAATAGGTATTCTTTTTGTGCTAAATGTTGTGGGGATATTCCTAGTAGATGATCATTCCCAAAGAAGCCGTCTTGCCTTCAATGCATTTCAATCACTATTGTTTATTATTGCGAGTTTAATACCTGGATTTATTGAAAAACGAGGGAAATTAGAAATCCCTGACTTCATGGAAATAATTTTTATAATCATGTGCGTTTGTCACTTCGTCTTGGGGGAAATGATGGACTTCTTCATCAAGTATAGTTGGTGGGATTCCATGTTGCATACTTTTTCAGGCTCGATGATTGCGATTTTGGGCTTTTCTTTAATTAACTCAATTAACAACTATAATAAGAATATGAATATACCTGCCATCTTAGTTGCGATATTTGCGGTATGTTTTTCTGTTACATTAGGAGTCCTTTGGGAAATCATCGAGTTCATTGTGGACGGATTGACAAAATCAAATATGCAAAGGTATATGCATAATATCACACATGATCCATTCTTAGGTAGAAAAGCTTTAATGGATACGATGAAGGATTTAATACTCGATACCGTAGGTGCATGTGTAGTAGCAGTGATTGGTTATTTAGATATTAAACATAAAAACTCGGCATTTAATAGTTGGACAATAAGGAAAAATGAAGAAAAGGCTAGTTAGGGAGGAAATTATGGGTAAATATATTTTAGCGATTGATCAAGGAACTACTAGTACGCGCGCAATCATCTTTAATCAGGCGGGCGAGATTGTATCGGTAAGCCAAAAAGAATTTGAACAAATATATCCCCATCCAGGTTGGGTAGAACAAAACGCTAATGATATTTGGCTAACCGTTTTAGCGGTAATTGCGGAAAGTTTAGTTAAGGCTAATATTAGTCCGCAAGATATTCTAGCGATCGGCATAACAAACCAACGCGAAACAACAGTCGTGTGGGATAAGACGACAGAATTACCTATCTATAATGCGATCGTCTGGCAGTCTAGACAGACTTCAGGTATCTGCGATGATTTGAAGAAACAAGGATTAGAAGAACTTATCAGAAGTAAAACGGGTTTAGTTATTGACCCTTATTTCTCAGGTACAAAAGTTAAATGGATTTTAGATAATGTTCCCAATGCGCGAGAACTTGCTGAAAGTGGAAACCTATTATTTGGAACCATTGATACGTGGATTGTGTGGAAGTTATCTGGTGGAAAATGTCATGTAACAGACTATTCCAATGCTTCAAGAACGATGCTTTATAACATCCATGACTTATG
This sequence comes from Bacilli bacterium, assembly GCA_012513195.1. Classification (GTDB taxonomy): domain Bacteria; phylum Bacillota_I; class Bacilli_A; order Haloplasmatales; family Haloplasmataceae; genus JAAZCR01. The sequence continues at coordinate 8,485 of JAAZCR010000269.1, forward strand.
TTGGGATGAAGATATCTTAAGAATCCTTAATATACCACGGTCAATGTTACCAGAAGTATTACCTTCTTCCTGGGTTTATGGATATACCGCAAGTTATCATTTCTTTGGTCATGAAGTTCCCATAGCGGGTATAGCGGGAGACCAACAAGCAGCTTTATTTGGTCATTGTTGTTTTGAAGCAGGAATGGCGAAGAATACCTATGGTACAGGTTGTTTTATGCTTATGAATATGGGTACGGAAGCGAAAGTATCTAAGCATGGGTTACTTACAACCATCGCCTGGGGTATTGATGGTAAGGTTGATTATGCTTTAGAAGGTAGTATTTTCATTGGTGGTAGTGCGATTCAATGGTTACGTGATGGATTACGGATGCTTAAACACGCTAGTGAAAGTGAAAATTATGCGAAAAGGGTTACAAGTACTGATGGTGTCTATGTTGTACCAGCCTTTGTTGGGTTAGGTACACCATATTGGGATATGGACGCAAGAGGGGCGATTTTTGGATTAACAAGAGGAACAACTAAGGAACACTTGATTCGGGCTACGCTTGAGTCAATCGCTTATCAAACGAAAGATGTCGTTTTAGCGATGGAAAGTGATGCTGGTATTAAACTTAAAGAATTAAGAGTAGATGGCGGCGCAGTAAAGAATGAGTTTCTCATGCAATTTCAAGCTGATATCCTCGGAAC
>JAAZCR010000270.1 GCA_012513195.1 Bacilli bacterium
ATGTTCGACTCCCTCAAAGAAGACTACTTTAGTTTTAGTATGCAAAGTCAGATTAAATTCTTGCGGGAAAATAAACCTCTAGTTGAAGCATTGTTCTATGTGCTTAATTGCTTTGATGAACGTTTCAAGCAAATTAAACGTAGTAAGGGTGTTGTCGATTTCGCCGATTTAGAAGAACTCGCCTTAAAGATTATTACTGAACATGAGGACGCCAGAGAATATTATCGTAAGCACTTTAAAGAGATTCTCATAGATGAGTATCAAGATACGAACTCCATGCAGGAAGAAATCGTTAAAGCGATAAGTGTTGGTAATAATGTCTTTATGGTTGGCGATGTTAAGCAGTCAATTTATCGTTTTCGTAATGCTGAACCTGAGATTTTTCAGGCTAAGTATAGCGACTATCGTAAAGGTAAGAATGGTAAGTTAATCAACCTCAATGAGAATTTCCGCAGTCGTAAAGAAGTGCTCGATTTTGTTAACTTCATTTTTTGTCAGCTGATGGATTTAGAGACCTTTGAGATTGAATATGATGAGATGGCAAAACTCGTTTTTGGGCAAAATGATTACTTGACAGAGCCACTAGAAGGACCATTTATCCATCTCAATATTATCAATAAAGTCAGTGTAAAAGAGAGTTTAGAAGGTGAGTACGAGAAAGCAGAAATTGAAGCGAAACATGTTGCAGAAACTATTCGTAAGCTCATCGATAATAATACCCAAGTATATGATTTAAAACGAAAGGAACTTAGACCAATTCGATATAGCGATATCGTTATCCTAGCACGCACGAAAAACAATCAAGAAGTGTTCCATGAAGTGTTTAAAGAATATAATATCCCGCTTCTTACACCAGAGTTAACAGGTTATTTTAACTCTATAGAAGTGTTGACAGTGTTATCAATATTAAACATTATTGATAATCCTCTTCAAGATATACCCTTAGTGGCAACCCTCCGAAGTCCGATTTTTAATATTAATGAAAAGGATTTAATTGAAATTAAAGTTAATAGTACCGCTGATAATTACTATCTCATGGTTAAAGATTACGTAGAAAAAGGACCAGATGACGAGTTACGTAATAAACTTAAGTATTTTCTCGATACTTTACATGCATGGCGAGAGTTTGCTCTTACGAATTCCCTCACTGATTTACTTTTTAAAATCTACCATGAGACGAACTACTATGAATTCGTTTCTGGTTTAATTGCAGGAAAACAACGTCAAGCTAACTTAGATTTATTATATGAACGGGCTAAACTTTATGAAGAGTTGTCAAGTAATAACCTCTTCAAGTTTATCCAATTAGTGCGCTTCTTTGAAGAAGTGGAAGCTCATTTAACGCAAGCGCGAACCCTCTCCGATAATGAAGACATGGTGCGCTTTATGACCATGCATAAAGCCAAAGGGTTGGAGTTTCCTGTCGTCTTCATCGTTGATTTAAGTCGTCGTTATAATTTAGCGGATGAAAAGAAAACAATTCTTTGGGATCGTCATTTAGGTCTGGCATTTAGTTATCTCGATATGGACTATCGAGTACAATATAAGACTCTTTTGCAAAATCTCATGAAGGAAGAGATTAGGAGGAAACAGTTAGCGGAAGAGTTGCGTTTGTTATATGTGGCAATGACGCGGGCTAAAGAACATTTATACCTCGTTGGTACAAGTTCCGATTGGGAAAAGCAAACTACTGATTTAATTGGACTATCTTCTTTTGATGATGTACTACTTCCAAAAAGTGAACGTCTTTCCTTTTGTCTCTTAGATTTAATCTTAGTTGCGCTGGCTAGACATCCTGAGTTTTGTTCACATGAGTTAAATTCAACTCCTAGTTCAGCGTTTTTAAAACATTTCAACTATATTCCTTCTCTAGATATTAACATTGTGGATAATCCCCCAGAAGTAGAGGAAGTTCTTATTGATGAATCGACTTTTGCGGATGATTATAAGAAATACATGAGAGATTTTGCGCGTCGCTTAAATTTCCAATATCCCCATCTTGAAAAAACTAAGCATTTTGCGAAACAGACTATCGCTGATATTAAGCGAGCCCAAACATTAAGCGAATATCAATACCATCATGAAAAGATTAGCCTGCTTAAGCCAAAATTCATCGACAACTTTGATCCTACTTCAAGAGGTACAGCATATCACTTATTGATGCAACATTTAGATTACCATAAGGAATATACCGAAGCCACTTTAACAGATTTAATTGACAATTTAGTTAACCAAGAAATATTAACAGAAGAACAAGCCAAACTAATAGATAAAGCCAAAATACTTAAATTCTTAGCAACTCCTATTGCCCAGGAAATTAAACAAGCTAAGAAACTTTATCAAGAAATGCCGTTTACTACTTTAGTTTCAAGTAAGTTTGTTTATCCTAATATGCAAGATGATGTTGACATTTTAGTACAAGGTGTTGTGGACTTGTTTGCGGTGCTAGAAGATTATTGTGTCTTGTTAGATTTCAAAACAGATAAAGTAATTAATAATGATATCAACAGGATTAAACAAGAATATCAAATTCAAATAAATGTGTATAAAGATGCAATGACAAGGATGTATCAACAAAAAGAAATTCGCACCTATCTATACTTGTTCGATATTGATAACTATATTGAAATGTAAAAAATTTAAGGAAGTTTAGACAAAAAGATAAAAACAAGGTATAATATTTAATAGTAACGCCAAAGGGGAGTTAGAGTTATGTAAGAGGTAATAAATATAGTAATATTTACAAGAAGTAAAGGATTTGCTATAATATTAATATTAATAATTTAAGGAGTGTGTTGATACTGTGGAAGACCCCTCGGTCTTAAACAATTTAGTTAACGTTGAATTTTTAGTAGCAGGTATATCGGCAATTAATTATTTTTTATTTCTCCTTTTACTACTACTTTCCGCGTTTTTTAGTGCAAGCGAAACAGCATTCTCGTCGGTTAATGTTGTACGTTTAAAGAGTGCATATGATGAAGGAAAACGGGGATCAAAAATTTCCTTATACATCGTAGAAAACTATGATAAAGCCCTTTCGGCAATCCTTATCGGTAATAATATCGTCAACATTGCGAACACCGCTTTAGTGACATCAATTTCCATTAACATCTTAGGTGAAGTGCGAGGGCCAATTGTTGCGACGATTGTGACAACAGTAATGATTTTGATATTTGGGGAAATATTACCTAAGTCGTTTGCGAAAGAAAATGCTTTTACTTTTACCTTAAGATTTGGTTGGTTGCTCTTGTTCTTTATACGGATATTATCGCCAATCATCTTCGTAATCACTGGTTTAAAAAGACTTATATCCCGTGTAATCAAGAAAGATAAAGAAAATTTACCAAGTGTAACCGAAGATGAGTTAGGTGTCATCATCGATACGATGACCGAAGAAGGTGTCATCGAACAAGAAGAGCAACAAATGATTCATAGTGTGCTTGATTTACGTGATACAAATGTCTATGATATCATGACACCACGGGTTGATATGGTTGGTGTCTATCTAGATGATGACATTGATTATATAAAAGAACTGTTCCTCAAAGAGAAATTCTCACGGATGCCCGTATATAAAGAAACAAAAGACAACGTGGTTGGTATTCTTTATGAACGTGATTTCTTTGAAGCATTGATAACCACCGAAGACAAGAGTACGATAAATATAGAGAACTTAATGCGCAAACCCCTTTTCGTACCTAAAACGATGCGGGTAGACGCTTTAATGAGTTTACTCCAAAAAAGCAAGCAACATTTGGCGATTGTTTCAGATGAGTATGGTGGAACTAGCGGTCTCGTCACCATGGAGGATTGCTTAGAAGAATTAGTTGGAGAAATCTACGATGAACATGATGAAGAAGAATTTGAAATTAGAAAAATTGATGATGAAAACTATGACATAAATGCCGATATCGCCTTAGATGACTTGTTTGAAGAGTTAAAACTCGGTAAAGCGCCAGAGACTCAGTATAACAGTTTAGGTGGCTGGCTTTACGAACAATTAGAGGAAATACCAGAAGTTGGTGACCAATATACTTATACATCTTTAGTTAAGGTTGACCGTGATGTAACGACAATAGAAGATGATGAGTATATTGAGTATAAACTAGTATTTACAGTAAAAGAATTACAAGAACGGCGAATGAAAACCATTCATTTGAATATTAAAAAACAACTTTTAACAGGTAAAGAGAAAGACAAAGACAAAGTTCAAGAACCTGTTGAATCACAAACACTTAGAGCTGAGTAAAAAAAGAAATCCTACTTAAACAAAATGTTTAAGTAGGATTTTTTACATTCTTATTATAGAGTTCAATTAATCCATCATATATGAGATAACGATCCAATGTTATTTTGTGTTCGCAATGGGGGACGATATATTTCGCAATGCCACCCGTTGCGACGTAGTAACATTTTTTACCATATTCTTTTTCAAAACGATCAATCATGCCATCGATGAGGGAAGCTGTACCATATATTACACCTGACTGCATGCAAGCGACTGTTTCTTTTTCGATGACCCGCTTAGGTGCTTTTAGTTCAATCTGCGGAAGTAATGCGGTTTTTTGAACGAGACTATGAATGCTTGTTTCGCCTCCAGGGATAATCACGCCACCTAAGAAAGTATTATTATCAAGAAGGGTCATGGTCGTTGCCGTACCCATGTCAATAATAATTGTCGGTTGTGGATACTTTTTCATTGAACCTACCGCTCCTGCAACTAAGTCCGCACCGATTTCTTTAGGATTATTAATTCTAATGTCTATACCTGTTTTTGTACCTGGACCAATGATTAATGGTTCAAGATTAAGATACTTTTCGCAGTAGGTATTTAATAAATCGGTGATGATGGGTACAACGCTCGCAATAACTACTCCATCAATTTTATAACCATTGAGTAAACTATTTAAGATAATCGCATACTCATCAGCGGTTTTATTGATATAAGTTTTAATACGGAATTTATTAACTAAACTCTCATCATACACCGCAAAACTTATATTACTGTTTCCAACATCAAATAATAGTAACATCACAATAACCTCTTTTTCTAAAATATTTTATGAAGATTTGTGTGATATTCTTAAAGCAGATATTACTGGAAGAGTAATAATCGCACTTAGAATTGCTTCAGCGAGGATACTACCTAATAAAGCTACAATACCAGCCTTAACTGCAGAAGGCGTTATTGTGTCACCAATAAGAATAGCAGTCGTTTGTTTATAATAGACTAAGAATAAAGCACCAATGACTAAAACACTATGAACGAGTGATCCAAAGAAAGCACTCCAAAGCACTCTTACGCGTTCGTTTTTTAATACTTTTGAAGCGTTATATATTATAACAGTTAAAAATGCAAAGGCAGCTCTAGGTAACACCGAAATAATAGGGTTTTGGAATAATAAATCGAACGCGTTATTTGGACGAACGTAAGCAGTTACGAGACTCATAACACCAAATAGTGTTCCTGTTAGAACGCCTAGTTTTTTACCAAAATAAATCGCGGCAATAATAACAGGAATGTGGCCAATAGTAGCCGTGGTTATTCCTAAAGGAATAAAACCTAAATTGGGTACTTGGGTAATTACGACGATAATCGTCATAAATAAAGCCAAGTAGACTAAATCAAGTACTTTTTGATTTCGCAAAATATCCTTCCTTTCTAGCTCTTTAAAAGATGCCAATAATTTATTTTTATCTTTACCCAATCTTGTCTGACTTATATCAAAATATAATATCAGCAAGACGGTGCGGTAAATATAATAGTAGTAAATAGTAGTAAAGGATAACCGCATATTAATTATATTCTATTTAAGTTAAGAACTGCAACTATGATGATTAAAAAAGATTAACAGGCAAAATTGGGTGAATTTTTCATATACTGTAGTAGAGGTGATATTTATGTATGATAATGGACCACTGCTTTTTATCAATAGCGTTCAATCAAAAATTGTAAAAAACAGCAACCAATATATTTATGATAGTCGGATTCATCAAAATGTCAAGATTCCAGAAATAAAAAAAGAGGAGGTTACGGAACCGCCCCAAGTTAGAGAAGTAAAAGAAGAACAAGTTAAGCCAAAAGAAGTACCAGAAATGATAACTAATGATGATGAGAATAAGTTGCGAAAACTTCAAAATAAATTAGAATTGTTAAATAAACGCGCCCGTTTAGGAAGATATGTATTAGTTAAAGTCATTTATCAAGATTCTGAAATTGAAGGATACTTCCGCTCGTTACAAGAAGACGTGATAATTATCGCTAACCAAGAACAAGAACTAGAAATTTCTATAAAAGACATCAAGAATATTGAAATCCTAAAAGTATAAAAATCCTATTACGGGTGAGCGTAATAGGATTTTTATCTTTATTATACACCATTGATGAAGGTATCAGGTAAGCATTGGATGCCAATGAACTTGCATAAGTCAACAGTTACGCAGGATGTAGTTGGTGTGAAGGTAAGTTCATCTGGCGTACCTCCAACGATTAATCCACGTAATACTGCGCAACAATCTCTTACGGATTCAACACGGAAAACATTGGTAGTGGCGTCAGGATCAAGGACGTCGGTAGTAATCGCAAATGCCTCACCATTTTCGAGGTAAAGAATGAAGGGACGAGTGTTGAACTGATTGAGTCCTGGAACGTTCATTCCTAAGCGTGGTGCATCGCATGTGATGCAGTTGGTATCAGTTCCGAATTTCCGTTGGAGGGTATCGATGAACTTAACTACGTGACATACACAGCAGTTTTCATGTTCGCTTTCGCAACTCTTTCCACATGCTTCATCGATGTCAGGACGTTTGATTTCGACTGTCATGGTCTACCTCCTTTCATAAATAAAATATGAAAGGAGTTTTTTTTAGTATAGACAAAGATAGCTTTTTTACAATTAATTATAAAAATAGTGTTATATCTATAGATTTTTTTACCAAGGTTAAGTGTAATATAATTCACAAATGTTTTAGTTGTTTTTACATATTTCATGGTATAATAGATATGAAAACAGACAGCGGAGGTATATATGAATATTGCGCTAATTGCTCATGACAAGAAAAAAGCAGAGATGGTAGAATTAGTTAAGCGTTATGAAGATGTACTAGCAAAGCACACCTTATTTGCGACGGGAACAACAGGACTTCATATCATGGGAGAAACAAATTTAAATGTTGTGCGTATGAAAAGTGGCCCATTAGGGGGCGACCAAGAAATTGGTGCTATGATTGCCAATCATAAAATTGATTTAGTGATCTTCTTGCGTGATCCCTTAACTGCTCAACCCCATGAGCCCGATGTTAACGCTTTATTAAGATTAAGCGATGTATATAATGTCGCATTAGCTACCAATCGTAACACTGCAGTACGAATTTTAGAAAGCATAAAAAATGAAAGCACTAGTGAATAGTGCTTTACTTCTATAATTTATATACGGTTATACCCTCTAAACTGGTTATCGCATAAACAGCGCAACCATTATTGTTTTTTACCCAGATGAGAAAATCATTTTCAATCCGAATAAAAACGCCACGATCGCTTTCACCACTAGCACTTACAACATGGATTTGGTCTCCTTCAACTAATGCATCAAAAGCGCTCATCATATCACTCCCTTTTCTAATATATTATATGTGCTAGTTTTAAAGTTTGGTAATACTAATATTGTTTAGACTAGTGATAACTAAGTAACTCGCGCCTGATATGGTACGCGCCCAGATTAGATAACCATCGCGTTCGCGTAAAAAAACACCTTGACCTTCTATACCAGGACCTTGGACAAATATCACATCACCTTCGCGTAATAAAGAGAAGACATTGCGTTCAGGGGTTGTTTGGGGTGGATTAGGCACTATAGGTGGTGCCACGGGACGTTGGCAGTTAAGATTATTTGGAAAAAAGTTCATCACATTCACCTCCCAACTTCACTATATTAAATGCGCTTGTTACGAATATGGATGTGCCTTTGTGGCAATAATAAGAAAAATGTATATATATACTTAGAACATTATCCTAATTTTGGAGGTAAACATGAAAAAAGCCCACATCACAAATCTCATCATCATTCTGTTCATGTATGTTTTTGCTTATGTGTTAAACATTATTTTAAAAAGTTATGACATAAACATCTTTTTTACGGTTAATTTAGAAAACTATGTTAAATTGATTATAGCCTTAGTCAGTTATCTTGTATTATTAGTACCGACAGTAATTTATAGCGCAGTTGTGATATTTAATAAGTTTATTGCGCATAAAAGAAAAGTAAAGTTACATTTATCGAGATATTTATTGATTATTACCTCGCTTATTATTAGTTATTTATTCTTATTGTTTGATGTCGCATATTATTTCTATTTTGGTAGTATAATATTGTTGTACATAATTTACTTTGTCAGTTTGTATGTTCAAGATCATTTCTTCATTCAAAAACAACAATCACCGACGGTTAAAGTAAATCAAGAAGTGGTTGAGAAATTTCTTGAACTCCTTGGTGGTAAGGACAATGTCATCAATATCAATTATGAGCAATCTAGATTAAGAGTGGAATTTAAGGATGTTAAGAAACTAAAACTCGATGAATTAAAGAATTTAGGCGCAAAAGGAGCATTTGTGGCTGGAAATAAGCTCCAAGCGGTGATTGGAAGCAATGCTTCAGAGTTAGAAAATGCGATTAATGCATATTTATCTCGTCTAAATTAGTTGTAAATTAGTCTAAGATATTGTACAATAAATAATGATAATTTAAAAAAGGGGAGAAAATTACCATGATAGAAAAAGTATTTGTCGTCACTGATGAAGCTGGTGTTCATGCTAGACCAGCTACAAAACTCGTTAATACCGCCAGTAAATATGCTAGTGATATCCAATTAGAATATCAAGGTCGTAGAGTTAACTTAAAATCTATTATGGGTGTTATGTCATTGGGTATTCGGCAAGGGGCTGAAATCAAGATAATCATTGAAGGTGAAGATGAAGAAGAAGCGATGGCCGCTGTTGAACAAGAATTAAGAATTCAAGGTATTAGCAATTAATCTTCAGTGGATAAAGGCTGACATGCGTCAGCTTTTTAATTTGACGTTTGCAAATTTCTAAAATAATGCTATAATAAATTCAGTCAGAGTAATCTCAAGGAGAAGATTATCTATGTTTAAAATTGGATTCATCGGATTAGGTGTTATGGGTAGACCGATGGCCCAACATTTGTTAAACAAGTACCAGGAACTCTATATTTACACGCGCACAAAGAAAAAAGCAGAAGAACTAATTCAAAACGGCGCTATTTGGTGTGACACGATTAGTGAGTTAGCTCAACAATGTAACTTAATTTTCACCATTGTGGGGATGCCTAGCGATGTCCAAGATGTTTATTTAGGTAAGACCGGATTAATCAATTCTTGTAAACCCGAAACGATACTTATCGATATGACAACTTCTAGTCCTTCATTGGCTAAAGAAATTTATCAAAAAGCGTTAAGCAAGAATATTTATGTATTAGATGCTCCTGTATCAGGTGGCGATATCGGTGCGAAAAACCAAACGCTCTCAATTATGGTTGGGGGCGATGAAAAGGTCTTTGAAAAGGTGCAGGAA
>JAAZCR010000271.1 GCA_012513195.1 Bacilli bacterium
GTGCTTCTCCAATCGAGGGTTTTTCGACCATATTAGAGAGTTTATATAAACGACCCTTGGGTTCATAATCTTTCGATATTTCGACAATACCATATTTACTTACATCTTCTAATGGTACTTTTTGAACACCGACGACACTTGCCCCAACATCTTCATATTGTTCAATCAATTGTTTTAAAGCAGGTGCACCATTCTTATTAACTACTACATCATCTCCCAACAATACCGCAAAAGGTTCATCCTTGATGAATACCTTCGCACAAAGGATGGCATGTCCTAATCCTTTGGCTTCTTTTTGACGGATGTAGTGGATATTAACCATATTGGAGATATCTTCTACCATTTTCAATAAATCCCATTTACCTTGTTTGCGTAATTGGTCTTCTAATTCATAAGACTTATCAAAATGGTCTTCGATAGAACGCTTTAAGCCACTCGTAATAATTAAAATTTCCTCAATGCCTGATTGAACTGCTTCTTCGATAATGTATTGAATTGTAGGTTTATCTACAATCGGCAGCATCTCTTTTGGCTGTGCTTTCGTCGCTGGTAAAAACCGCGTACCTAAACCAGCTGCGGGTATTACCGCTTTTTTAATCTTACTCATTATATCCTCTCCTCGACATGTTAATACTATTATACAACTTTTAATAAGTTATATAAGTAGTTTTAGATGACTTAGTCCTACATTTCATCAATTACTTGCATTCCAAGTAGTCGCATACCTTCATCAAGTACAACTTTAACACATCTAGATAGTAACACATTAGTGTTTCTAATTAGTTCATCAGGCACTAAGATCTTTTCTAAACTATAGAATTTATTAAAACTTGTCGCTAAACTTAATAAATATTTAGATAGTATCGATGGGTCATTTTCTTTAACTGTTTTTTCTAATGTTAGAGGGAACTTATCTAATATCCTGATGACTTCAAAATAGTGAGATTTATTGAATAAAGAATTTACAACATTAATATCAATTGATGCAACTTGTTTTAAGATGGAGTTAATTCGAACACTAGTATATTGAAGATAAGGACCAGTTTCTCCTTCAAACTGTAACATCTTTTCTAAATCAAACTCGATATTATGGACGCGATGATTCTTTAAATCATTGAAAATAATCGCACTAACACCAACTTTTTCCGCTACTTCTTCTTTATTAGGTAAATTTGGATTCTTGTTTTCAATATAGGTTTTAGCCAACAGGCAGGCTTCATCTAATACTTCTTCTAATCTTACAATTCTCCCCTTGCGTGTTGACATTTTCTTCCCATCTTGTAAGACTAAACCAAAATTGATGTGCTCAATGGCATCATAAAAGTCATAACCCATCTTCTTCACAACAGCTTTGAGTTGTGCTATATGAAGTGCTTGTTCATTTCCAATTACATACAGAATCTTATTAAAATCATATGTCTTCTTCCGATAGAAAAGGGCTGCGAGATCTCTTGTAATATAGAGACTAGTACCGTCGCTTTTCTTTATTAATGCTGGTACTAAATCATCTAAGAGAACCACGTAAGCACCATCATCAAAAACTAAAAGTTCTTTATCTTCAAGTTCTTTAATAACCGCATCCATTTTATCAGTATAGAAGGATTCACCAAGATAATAGTCAAAATAGACACCTAAGCGGTCATACATACGGATAAATTCTTTTAATGATTCTTCTTTAAACCATTTCCAAAGTTTAAGATATGCTTCATTACCATTTTCTAGTTCTTTAAAGGCATGACGAGCTTTTTCCGTCAATTCTGGGTCATGTTCTTCTAACTCATTAAATTTTACATATAACTTTACTAATTCATTTATCGGATCCTGATCTATAACATTTTTATCGCCCCATAATTGATAAGCGACGATTAATTTTCCAAATTGTGTACCCCAATCTCCTAAGTGATTGATTCTTACCACTTTATAGCCACACTTTTCATAGAGATTCCCTAAAGCATGTCCAATAATGGTAGAGCGCAAGTGCCCTACTGAGAAGGGTTTAGCAATATTTGGACTTGAGTAATCAATGACCACTGTTTTATCTTTTCCAATTGATAAAGTACCATAATTATTATCTAACTTAGTAATTTCCATTAATATATGAGATGCCACCAATTCTTTATTAACATCGATGTTAATGAATCCTCTAACTAAACGGATGTCTGTAATTAATTCTTTGAAGTGAGCTCTAAGTAATGTCTCTACTTTGCTTTTACATTCATCAAAAGGTACATTGCGCTTTTTCGCAAGTTCAAAAATCGGGATACTAATATCACCCAAACTAGCATCTTTGGGTTCTTCGACAATTGGTGTAATAAAGGGATACTGTTTATTGAGGAGCGCGGCAATTTCGCTTTTAATGTATTCAATCATGATAATCCTCCTTAGTGAAAAAGAGCGTTAATAATTTACGATAAATCATCGTGATGAATATTCTTAAAGCCCTTACCCCATACTGTTGATGATGGTATGACATAGACAAAAGCATCTTCATCGATTGAGGCAATGAAGTTCTTGATTCGTAAACTTTCCCTTGTCGAGCAGACAGTAATGATTTGTCTTAATTTCGATTTTGAATAACCACCTTCAACATCGACAATGGTTACACCACGGTGAATAGAATTTTGAATAAAGGGGATGATTTGATCAACTTTGGTACTCACAATTTCCATCTTCACGCGATTATTACCAATACCTAAGACAATCATATCAACTGTACGCGTATTTATATATTTCGTTATCATCGCATAGAAGACAATACGAATATCAAAGACAAATAGACCGGATAAAATGATTATTGCATCAACAATTAATAAAACATGACTATAATTCACAAAAGGTAAAGCTTTACGATAGATAATTTTGGCGATTGTATCACTTCCACCTGAAGTGTATTTACTACGCAAAATAAGACCTGTGCCAACTCCTGATAAAACACCATAGATTACCGTAGGTAGGAAGATATCATAGAAGGAATCGCCACTCGATGTTTTAACAGAAATAAGCAGTGGTTTTAAATCAAGAAAGGTAAAGAAGAATAACAGTAATGGATAAACCAAAGAAAGAAACAAAATTCTAAGTCCTTCTTGCCTACCAAGGAAAATAAACGCAAGCAATAAAACCATAAGGGCTAAAATATAGTAAATAATACTATAGAGGTACTGTTCCATTAAAGGCGATAAATGAAAAGCATCTTTAATCACATGTTCAAATACGCGAGATAACCCTGTTATACCTCCTGTCATTAACTCATTAGGACGAAGGATATAAATGGTCGAATAAGCACTTATAAGATTACCAGCGACTAAATACACATATCTTAATTTCTTCTCATTCAAGAGAATTCTCCTCCTCTATATTGTATACATTATTGTAATTTAGGTCTTTGAGATTGTTCTTATAATTAAGTGTTACAAGGGCGAGAAAACCTGCCAAAATATATAAATAATAAGTAATCAGGCGCCATAGTAATAATCCTGGTACCACAATCTGTGACGTAAAGAAAAGATTGAAAAAAAGATAAAAGACACCTTCTGCACCACCACTTGCACCTGGTGTTGGCACATAACTCATAATAATATTTACAAACATCGAAGCTGCCCCAAGGGTTAACCATAACCCTGATAAATCCTCACCAAGGGCTTTAAAAATAATCAAAGGAATAACCACAAAGATTAGTACTCTAATAATATGAATGATGAGTGATAAAAACCAAAGGGATCGATTATGCTTCAATTCTTTTATTTTCTCTTGATAGTCAAGGATCATATTACTAATTTGATCAGTTTTTGTTTCTAAGTTAAATCTACGAATAATTGGCCATTTAATGATTTTCTTCCAAAGTACTTCAATTAAAATATAATATAATTTTTTCGAAAAAGCGAGAAAGACAGTTAGTAAAATCACAAAGATATTAATAGTAATTCCTACGAACACCAAATAACGATAACCACTTCCTTTAAGTAAGGTATCGAAAGTGGGATATTTTAGTACTAGACAAATTAACCCTACAATCACAAAGGCAATACTATAGGTAATAAAATTCATCACCACAATACTAGTGGAATCTTTTACTTTTATACCACGGCTATGAAAATAAACTACCTGAAAGGGTTGTCCACCACTCGCAAATGGTGTAATCGCATTGAAGAATTGTGTGGCTAAATTAACTCTAACACAATCAAATAAAGTTAGGCCTTTTATTGTATATCTACTAAAGAGATA
>JAAZCR010000272.1 GCA_012513195.1 Bacilli bacterium
CAACACAATTGTGTTAATTGTTCCTTGGATATAAAAGTGTTTATATTTACCTACAAAGGCAAAATTCATTTGACTTAAGATGATTAGGACGATAGCGACAAGAGCAATAACGATTAGACTCGATTTTGCATTCTCGATTCGTCTAGTCCGTTGTAAGTTAGGCACTGTACATTACTCCTTATTATTCTTCATCAGCATTTACATTGTTTGTTGCTTCAGTAACGAATTTATCAATTAAATTTTCATCCATTAATCGTTTTAATGTCTTGTTAATTTCAGTTAAGAGTTCAGGACTATTCTTTTTAACAGCTACAGCACTTCCTCCATCTACTTCTTCGAAAGTAATCGAAGTAAGATATAAGTCGCTATTATTTTTTACATAACTTTCAGCAACTGGTAATTCAACGATTAAAGCATCAATGTTTTTAAACTTAAGTTCCATAACAAGGTCTGTTATTTTACCTAATTCTTTAACCTTTGCACCTTCGATTTCCGCTGCGATTTCTGCTTGAATGGTCCCTTTTTGAACACCGACTTGTTTACCAACTAAATCATCTAGTGAACTAATGGTATCCTTATTATCAGCATGGACAATTACTGTTTGGACAGCGGTATAGTAAATATCTGAGAAATCAACACTTTCCATCCGTTCAGGTGTTGGTGTCATACCAGCTAGCACGATATCAACATTACCAGTAGTTAAAGCTGCAAGTAAACCGTTGAATGACATTTCTTTAATTTCTAACTCTACTCCTAAATCTTTTGCGATTTCTTTCGCAATTTCAATGTCAAAACCGATAACTTCGCCAGTTTCAACATCGATAAATTCGTATGGAGGATAGTCTGGTGAAGTACCAACGATGAGCTTACCACGTTTCTTGATTACTTCAAGTTCATTTACATCTTTTTGGTTACATCCCGATAAAACCAATCCCACAACTGCGATAATAATTAACAACATTACTTTTGTTACTTTTTTCATGTATGCAATCTCTCCTTTTATGTAAAAAAAATATAACAAACCCAATTATAGTTTAATAAAAAAGCATTGTCAACGAAAAAAGATTGAATATTTTAAGGCTTAGAAAGGCATTTTCTAATTTGTAAAATATATTTATATAATTGAAAAACAGGTAAAAAATGATAATGTTTTCATAAATTTTCACTATCTTAACAAATCTTTTGCATAATACCCTTTTGATTGGTAAAATATAGTCATAAGACGACAAGGAGTGGTAATTAATGCGAACAATTATCAATAATTCAAACAAACCTCAATATAACTTAGCGCTTGAAGAATATGTTTTTAAATATCTTGACATCGATGATGATTTTGCATTCCTATGGGTTAATGAACCATCAGTAATAATCGGTCGTAACCAAAACACTATTCAGGAAGTAAACAACACCTATATTCAAAAACACAATATCAATGTAGTACGACGCATCACTGGCGGTGGTGCTGTTTACCATGATTTTGGTAACCTAAACTTTTCTTTTATCACACGCAATGTTGAAGATAATGTAAATAACTTCCGTAAGTTTACGCAACCAGTAATCGATATGTTAAGATCAATCGGTGTACCAGCTGAGTTCTCAGGACGTAATGACATTACTGTAGAAGGAAAGAAAATTTCGGGTAATGCCCAAAGTTATTATCGCAATCGGGTTCTCCATCATGGCACAATTCTCTTTAACTCCGATTTAGACATGGTTAATAATGTCTTAAACGTCAAAATCGATAAAATTGAATCAAAAGGAATTAAATCAGTAAGAAGTCGCGTGACTAACATATTACCATATATTAATAAACCGATGACTCTCAAAGAATTTCAAGATGAGTTATTAAAGTTCATTCTTAATACTGATGATATCACTCCCTACATCTATGAATTAACCGAAGAAGATCAAAAGATAATAAGACAATTAATGGAAGAAAAATACCTTAAATGGGAATGGAACTATGGTGAAAGTCCCGATTTCAATCTGCAAAAATCCAACCGTTATCCAGGTGGTAAAATCGATGTTCGTTTGAATGTATCAGAAGGATATATTAAGAGTTGTAAAATTTATGGCGATTTCTTTGGTCAAGAGGATATTAGTAACTTAGAAAATCTCATGATAAATCAACTTTTTGAAGAAAACACAATTAGAAAATTATTAGAATACGAAATCGATAAATATTTCTTTAATATAACTTTAGATGATTTTATCAATTGTTTATTCTATTAATTTTAATGGCTACTATATAAAGTAGCCATCTTTATTATTATGTATGAATAACTCCCACTAATACTTATAATAATGTCTTTGTTCATATATGTGTAGTTAATCTAAACCTAGATATTCTAATAATATAATGATTATCACTAAGAACATTATTGATTTAGACATTATTTTGTTACATTTATGTACAACTGCTCAATAAGTACTATATAATCGCCATTGAGTTAACTTTCTCTTACTTGTGAAGTACTCATCAAGCTTCCCAATGTCTTTAGCATGTTAAATTACATCTTCTTATCCATTTTTCTAATCTCTAACAAGCAATATATATCGAAACTGAATAACACGTTTATCATAATATCAACATTTGATAAATACTTATCTCTTTTATTAAGAATCTACTTCGATTTCTTTCTAAATGGCATACTTCTACTTCTTACACATAAGGATAGTAATAATAACACCAAATAACAAAGATACGTATCTTAATAAAAAATGAAACACCTAGTCTAAACCAATAAGTTTTGACTAGGTGTTTTAGTTATTTTGCATTAATAGTTTCAGTAACTACATTTTTTCAAGTCTTAATTAAAATTAAAGAATAGTAATAAGATTAAATTTTTACAAACTACCAAACTCTTAACTGAGTATAATATATTATTTTCTATTCATGCTCAAAATACTCTTAATTTTTAAATTTACTCCTGAACTTGTAATCTCAATCTCCCAAATCTTTGGGTCTAAACCTATGTTTTCAATTAACCATGTATAATTAGTTAATTCTTCATAGGTAACTAAATATTCATAGGGTATTTCTGTCCCAATATTCACATTATCTTTAACAAAAATAGATTCAAATGATTCTTGATCATAACCACTAATACTACCAATAAACAAATCAGATGATGATGGAGTATTCTTTCGTCCACTTACAAGACCAACACAGGTCTCACCTATTACATTCCCTGTAATTACATTCCAATTTGTTTTAGTAATGGTATAACCAGCAACTCCACCAACAAAACTATCACCAACAACATCTGCTTCTATTAAATTGTTATATACTACGACATTTTCACTAGGGACGATTAGTTCTCCCGCAATACCGCCAACTAGTAATCTTCCTTCTACTCTACCAGTAACTTGAGTTTCTGTTATTTCTAGTTGAGTGGTACCAATACCAGTAATTCCACCAATAGATCTTATTCCTGTTACAGTTCCGTCAAAATGAACTTGTTTAATGTATCCTTGATTACTACCAACAATTCCACCGAATGTTTCATTACCCATAACCATACCATTAACATAGATTCCTTTTATTGAACCATAATTATAATATGTTAGAGTACCAATGTTATTAACATCGCTTAAATCTATATTAACAGAAGTAAGTTTCAAATTTTCCACTACTCCATTACTACCAATACAGTGAAACAACGGATAATGGAGATTGGTGATAACATGCCCATTTCCTTGAAAATGACCATTAAAGATGTTATTTTTATCGCAAACATTTTCAGTTAATATTGTTGGTTTATAGTTTTCAAAGTCAATATCATTAACTAACAGATATTTACCATCTAGATTATAACGGATTTTTGCAAAATCTTTGATATTATGGATTTTAACTACACGCTTCTCTTGATAAATTGTTAAACATAAAGGTATGACGATTAGTATGCAACATATGTACGTAGCAGATCTGTTAAATCTATGATAATATAGATTCAACTTAGTAATATTGACACTTTTATCTTCACTTGGTAAGTTACTCCTATTAACTTCATTTCTTTTTTTAAAAAAATCCTGCTCATTCCTTATTACTATAATACTAATTAGTATAATTAATAATAGATTTATAAAAAATGATAAAAGTGTAAGTGGAGTGAAAAAATAATTATCAAATCGCTTAGTTACATAATAAGTAATGATAATGTGTATTATATAGATGACTAGTAGTTTGAATTTTATCATACTTAACCTCTATATTATAGTAATTAATATAATACTATTATATTTCTGAATATATAATAACGTCAAATAATATTTGCAAATAAAAAACCAGGATTTCTCCTGGTTAAATTTATTTTAAAGCATGTATTGGTTTATCAATTGCTTATAAAGAAGCTTCCATAATAGCTTCCGCAAGCGTTGGATGTGGATGGATACTATCTGCGATATCATAAATAGTACCTTCAAGTTTCATCGCTACGACGAGTTCAGAAATCATATCGGTCGCATTAGGTGCATACATATGAACACCTAGAATTTCACCATATTTCTTATCAGAGATGATTTTGACGAATCCTTCATTTTCACCTTCACCTAAAGCTTTACCGTTTGCGGTTAAGGGGAAAGTACCAATAGAAATGTCGTAGCCCTGTTCACGTGCTTGCTTTTCTGTTAAACCAACAAAGGCGATTTCTGGACTAGTATAGATACCTGATGGTATCTTATTGTAGTCTAGTTTTGCATCTTGTCCTAGGATGTTATGTACAGCGACTATACCTTCATGACTTGCGACGTGGGCTAACATAAATTTACCGTTAACATCACCAATCGCATATACTCCCTTGATGTTGGTTTCTAAGCGTTCATTTGTTTTAATGGCACTGCGTTCTAATTCTAGTCCTAGATGCATTAGTTCTTCTGTATTAGGACGCATACCAATACTTACTAAAATCTTATCAGCTTCAAAGGTTTGCGCCTTTCCATCAATCATGGCAGTTAAACTATTCTTACCAATTTCTGTTACATCGGCATTAGTGTAGATTTTGATTGTCTTCTTTAGTTTTTTGAGAATCGCTTCTCTAATGTCATCATCAACATTTATGAGTATGTTAGGTGCTTTTTCAACAATGGTTACATCGACATGTAACTCACTGAAGAGTGATGCAAATTCTACCCCGATTACACCACCACCAATGATCACAAGTTTCTTTGGAAGTTGCGGTAAATCGAGGATTTCTTTACTAGTTAGTACTAAACCACTCTTAATACCTTCTTCGATTCCTTTAATCGGTGGGATAAAGGGACGGGCACCAGTCGCAATGATTAAGTTCTTGGTTTTTAAGACTTCACCATTGACTTCAACAGTATTTTTATCGATGACTTTTCCACTACCTATATAGGTATCTACACCATTTTTATCTAATAAAAATTTAACGCCACCCGTTAATTTCTTAACAACTTCATTCTTACGTTTAATCATATTGGGCCAATTAATAATAACTTGGTCCTTATTAGGGATATCAATACCATATTTTTCTGATTCCATTATATAATGATATACTTTGGCACTTTTTAATAGTGTTTTCGTAGGTATACATCCCCAGTTAAGGCAGACGCCACCAACCGCGTTTTTTTCAATTAATGCGGTTTTAGCGTTCATTTGTGCTGCTTTAATCGCTGCGACATAACCACCAGGTCCTCCACCCAATACGATAATATCATATTCTTTCATAATATCCTCCTAGCTGAGCAGTAATAACATCGGATCACTTAAGTATTCACGTAAGCGAGCGAGGAATCTTCCAGCATCGCCACCATCGATGATACGATGATCATAACTTAAGGAGATTGGTAACATATCGCGAATCACGATTTCATCGTTTTCCACGACAGGTTTCGTTTGAATAATACCGATGCCTAAAATGGCACTTTCAGGATAACGAATTATTGGAGTACCAAAAGATAATCCCGCTGCTCCATAGTTTGTAATTGTAAATGTACCATCTTGCAGTTTATCTAAACCGATGGAGCGATCTCTTGCTTTAGACGATAGTTCTTGGATTTCTCGCGCGATATCAAAGATACCCAATTTATCCGCATTCTTAATTACTGGTACAATTAAGCCATCTTCAGTGTCAACAGCGATACCGATGTTAAAGTA
>JAAZCR010000273.1 GCA_012513195.1 Bacilli bacterium
AAAAATCAATACAACTTTTAGAACAAGCCACCCATACCTGGGAATCCTTGTGTATAAGGAGCCATGATTTCTTGAGTTTTTTCATCTACTTGCCGCATTGCATCATTAATTGCGGCCAAAATCATATCTTCTAATAAACTTACATCTTCAGGGTCTACTGCTTCAGGTTTAATCTTGACAGAAACAACTTCTTTTGTACCCTTAACTTCGACAGTTACAACACCACCTGCACTGCCCACAAAAATGGATTCTTCAAGTTCTTGTTGTGCTTTCATCATTTCTTTTTGCATCTTTTTAAGTTTATGAAGCATACTTTGATTAATCATCTTACTTCTCTCCTTACTTTACTTTATTTTAACTATATCTTCACCAAAAATGTTAATTGCCTCTTTAATATATTCAGGCTCAAATTCATATTTATTTGTCTGTCTTTTTATAATAATTGGTTCTGTAATTGGTGATAACTTTGGTTTTCTAATCTTATTTCTAAGTTGTTCAACAAACTCTTCACGTTTCTCCAACCATATTCTTTTAGGCAAGGCAATAATATCATATTTTTCACGGAAGGTTTGTTCGAGTAGTTGGACTGCCTTATCATAAATATCTTTATCATATAAAGAAGCACATATCGTGTCGTACTCATAAGATAATATAATCTTATTATCAATCGATACGGCTTCAACAGTCCCATCTAATAAGATTTGTTCAACATTCACAAAATTAAGATCAGTGGCTTTGATAGATTGCCAAGCCATTACAAGTGCTAGTTTCTTCTCCTTACTTGCATTATACAAGATTTCTTCAATGACTGCCACATCGATGTATTTCTTTTCAACATCAACTGCAGGTGTGGGTTGTACTTCTTGTACTTCTTCTACTTTTAGTTCTGTTGGTTTTTCTTCAATCGCAACTTTTTGTACTATAGGTTCATGCTTTTTCAACGCATAATTAATCTCAAACATTGCCAATTCAATAAAAACACGTGGTAAATTAGATTTGCGCATTTCATATTGAGTATCATTTAAAATCTTTATGATGTCAGCTAAATTTTCTTCTGTAAATTTTTGTGCTAATGCTTTAGTTTCTTCGCTATTATTCGTAATTAACTCACCATCTGAATGTTGCATCTTCTTAAGCAAGAATACATCACGGAAATAAAAAATCATATCTTCAAGAATTCTTAATGGCTCTTTCCCCCTAGCGATAAACTTATCAATCTTTTCAATCACCTTTTGGGTATTACCATTTAATAATTCTTGGGCTAAGTCCACTAACATTTCTTCCGAAATTGTACCAGTAATCTCATGGACATTTTCTTCCGTTACAATCTCATCACTATAGGAAATGGCTTGGTCTAAGAGCGATAACGCATCGCGCATACCACCATGGGCATTTTTCGCAATTGTTACGATTGCCTTTTCTTCTATTTGGATATTTTCTTCTTTTACTATATATTTAATGCGGTCAATAATATCTTTTGTTGAAATCGATTTAAAGTCGAAACGTTGACACCGTGATATAATGGTTGCTGGTATTTTATGAGGTTCCGTTGTCGCCAAAATAAAGATTACATGTGCTGGCGGTTCCTCTAAAGTTTTTAATAAAGCATTAAAAGCTCCTGTTGACAACATATGAACTTCATCAATGATGTATACTTTATATCTACCGACAGTAGGTGCATACTTTACTTTATCGCGTATTTCTCTAATATCATCTACACCGTTGTTGCTGGCGGCATCGATTTCATAAACATCGTTGTCAAAACCACTATTGATGCTTAAACAACTAGGACATTGGTTACACGGTTCGTCTGTTGGTGCTTTTTCACAGTTAACCGCCTTCGCAATAATTTTGGCAACTGATGTTTTTCCAGTTCCGCGTGGACCTGTAAATAAATAAGCATGGGAGATTTTATCATGTTTCAAAGCATTTTGAAAAGTTTTGGTTATATGATGTTGACCAAAAACTTCTGCAAATGTATTAGGTCGATACAACCGATATAATGTCTTGTAACTCATGGTATCACCTACTATCCGTAAGTATTTCAAAAGTATTATAACATAATTGCGTCACTTTTAATAGAAACAATTAAACATAATCCGTTTTATTTTATAAATATCAACATTTGTGATACAATAGTTTTTGTACGAGGTGAAATCTATGCTTAATAATCTCATCATTTATCGGGGTGCATATGAAGACATTAGGGTAATTCGTGAAAATTTTAAACAACTTCAAGAAAATAAAAAGAATAGCCCATTATATAATGAAAATACCACTAAATATTTAAAGAAAATCCAAATTATTGATGAATATCAAGAAGATTATTTGTACGAATTAAAAATATCCTTTCAGTACAAAAAATCCAATTATAAAGAACTTTTAGAAACTTTAAAAACCCCTAATGCCGAATTAGCCCATATGTGTTGGGATGCGAAGGATGAAGTTTGGATTGTAAATAGTACTGAATACATTGAAAAATATCGATTTATACCTGAATTTGCCCTTCATAAGATTTTACTGGAGTACATGAGCTACACAGAATCAGCGATTATTCTTGACTCATACGAAACAATCAAGTTTGATCATAATACAAGAAGGGTTGTTGTCAATGACCGTAATGTATCTTATGAAGATTTACTAGATATAGTATTTACGAAAAAGATTAAAGGAAAGCCTTTATATAGTGTTATTGAACCTTTCGTTATCAATTATTATTCCCAGTGTATTAATCAATATGATGGAATCTTTTCTAGTAGTAGTGAAAGCATCCCCAACAATGAAGAACCAAGTCCCCTTGCATTATTCATTGTCACGGTTGGGATAATCGCTATCATTGTGATTGCGCTAAAAATATTGAAACTTATTTAATCAATTTAGGAGGATAATATGAAAAAATTATGCCCTTTATGCGGTGGCCCTTTAGCTACTGAAGACTTACAATTATACACTTGTTTAAACTGTGATGAACTATTTACGAGTGAAGAGTTAGAAGTCTTAGCTAATGAAAATGCTGATGATAATACTACAATATCCTGTAGTTGTACAATATAAAAATGGTCAATTAAAATTGACCATTTTTTTGTTTATCTGTATTTTCATTCTTTTGTAAGAGATGATGGGGTGGTTCATAATTTATTTTCTTACCCTTAACTAAATATAGAATTTGCTCTGAAATGTTAGTTAAGTGATCGCCACTACGCTCAATTTGCTTATTCAGCACTAGCGCATGGCTAATCATATGTTGTTCAAACTCATAATTTGTTAATTTAAATTGATTTAATAGTTTTTTGAAATTTTCACGATAGATGCGGTCAATTTCCGTATCCATTAACATTGCATCTCTCGCTTTGTTGCGATCTTCTTCTAAAAATGCTTCTAAGTTTTTCTCTAACATCTTAAAAATGATCGCAAACATATCATCAAAGCTTGATATATACTCACTGGCCTTTTCAACATTCATCTCTTTAGCGGTAATCACATACTCTGCGATGTTCTTTGCATAATCAGCAATCCGCTCTAACTCATAAGCCAGTCTGCTAATCGTCATTACCCGACGTAAATCCAAATCAACGGGATTATATTGGGCGATAATGTTAATGGTGTCTAAGTCGATTTGTTCCGCAAATTTATTGATATCACCATCATTTTTAATAACTTCAAGTGCTAACTGGCTATCCCGTGTTTTAATTGAATGAATAACTTTTTTGTACTGTTCAATAATCATGAAGACTAAGTTTTTGATATCTAAGCGTAATATTTCTATACTATCACTTAATAATCGTTTCTCTTTAGTCATAATGATATACAACCTTTCCTAACTCTTCTTAAAATAAATAATAAACTCCGTTCCCTCATTGACCTTGCTTTTTACCTCAATAAATGCTTGATGAATATCTAAAATCGATTTTACAATCGCAAGTCCTAACCCTGTACCCCCCGTTACACGACTACGGGCTTTATCAACGCGATAAAAACGCTCAAAAATATGAGGAAGCGCCTTTTCATCAATCCCAATTCCCTCATCCCTTACACTTACAACAATTGATTTATCGTGCTCATAAGATTTTATGTAAATTGATTTGTTTTCATCTGTGTAATTAATCGCATTATTAATTAAATTTATAAATACTATTTTCAAACGTTCATAATCCCCTGTAATTGTTAAGTTATCATTTAAATCAAGATGTAATGTTTGGTGCTTTTCTAATAAACGATAGTTTAATATATTTATAACACTATGAATAAGTTCTGATAGATTAATCTTTTCAATGTTTAAAGTTAGATTCGCACTCTCTAACCTTGAAAGCAACAGTATCTCATTAACGATTCTTTCCATCCGTTCGTTTTCTTCTTTAATAATTGTTAAAAATTCTTTAATAGTCTCTTGGGGATGATTTCCATTTAGCAATATTTCGGAAGCTCCTTTAATGGCTGATATGGGTGTCTTAAGTTCATGACTAGCATCAGCTAAAAATTCACGTTGGAGATTTTCGTATTTTTTAAGTTCGGTAATATCATGAAAAATATACACTATACCGATAAAAACATAATGACTGTTTATTCTATTTCTGATAGGAATCGCATTTGCTTGATAATACCTTTCGTTAATACCGAGAGTTTCTGTATTGTGTGTTTCAAAAATAAAAGTATCATCAATGAATTTATATAATGTTTTATTACGTAATTTTTCGTAAATATCGTTTATTTCAAGATTAACTTCAAAACTATTTAGAAACTGATTGTTAACATAGCGAATTTTCCCATCACGATCAATATATATAATAGGACTCGTGATATTATTGGTAAGAATTTCGATCGCTAGTTGGTCTTCTTCTTTCATTGAACGCATCTTATCGATATTACGCATTAACCTGTTCAAGTTCGCATTAAATCTTCGATTAGCGACAAAACGTTCTACCTGGGTTTTTTCAATCTGATTATTAATAATTTTTTCTAAAACATCATTCATTGTGGCATATTCTTTATTTATCCAATGGAAATAATAGAAAAACGGCGCTATAACTACAACATATAATACTATCATTAATGGAATATTATTATGTGTTAAATAACCTATCCCCACTAAGATTCCAACATACAACAATCCATAAATAACTATTCTATTTCGTTTCATTGCTGACTTCCTCTAACATATAACCTATTCCACGTTTTGTCACGATAACAACATTACTACCAGTTAGTTTTTCCCGCAGTTTAAAAATGTGAACATCGACAATCCTCGTATCGCCATCATATTCGAAACCCCATAATGTTTCTAAAAGAACATCACGTGAAAGGGCGATACCTTTATTTTTTATGAGGAATAATAATAAATCATATTCTTTCCGTGTTAATGGAATGAGTTTTCCATTTACAAAGACTTCATGACGATTGAGGTCGATAACTAGACTACCCAATGTTATGAGGTGTTCTTCAGTACTGTTTAATTTTTGTCGTCTTAATCCTGCCTTAACTCGCGCTAAAACTTCTCTAGGGGAGAATGGTTTGGTCATATAATCATCAGCACCTGATTCTAGGCCAATGATTTTATCGATTTCGTCATCGCGTGCAGTTAACATGATTATATAAACATCGTTGTTTTCTTTTCTCAATTGTTTACATATTTATAATCCATCTAATTTAGGTAACATTAAATCTAAAATGATTAGATCATAATCATTCTCTTTGGCTTTTTTTAAACCATTCATTCCATCATAAGCGTTATCGACTTCATAACCAGCTTGAGTTAAATCATATGTAAGTAGTTTTTGAATAGATTATTCATCCTCAATGACCAATATTTTCGCCATATTCTCACTCCATAATTTAGAACTATCAACTATAATTTTACCAATTTATAAAACTTACGCAATTTATTTTAACTTTTTCTTGAAATATTTTAAAAAAATTAAAAACTCTCCTTAAGGACCCTCACCCACATAAGATAAGATACTTAAGGCTGCTTCCGCTAGGACCTGACCTGGTTCGCATCCATCCCATTGGATGAGGGTTCTTAAAGAGAGTTTCGTCACATATGTTATTATACATGACTTACTCTGATTTATCAATCTTTTTTTTATTTCGCAAATTTTGGAAGAAGGAAATCATGAGATTTCGGCACTCTTCTTCAAAAATGCCACCTTCATATTCCACTTTATGGTTAAATTTGTCGCTATCTAAAATGCGGAAGATGCTTTCAACTCCGCCAAAGCGTTCATCTTTTGCTCCATAATATAGTTTTCTGATACGCGCTAAGATTAACGCTCCTGCACACATAACACATGGTTCTAAGGTTACATACATGTCACAGTCATTTAAGCGCCAAGAATTGAGTTTCTCACAAGCTTCATTTATTGCTAAGATTTCCGCATGGTGGGTGGCGTTTTGGGTTTTTTCGCGCATATTATGAGCGCGAGCGATGATTTCTCCATCTTTGACAATCACCACTCCCACAGGTATTTCACTTACTTCAATAGCTTTCTTCGCTTCTTTAATCGCTTCAAGCATGAAATATTCTTTTTCTGTTAATGCAGACATCAACATCACCTAAATTTTAGGCTTGTCCGGAACTTGGTGACAATGACGACAGCGTGGTTCATAAGATTCAGAAGCTCCCACCATGATAATCGGATCATTATATGATGCTGGTTTATTATTGACTAAACGTTGTGTTCTAGTTGCAGGTGCACCGCACACGCTACAAATAGCTGTCAGTTTTGTCACGAATTCCGCTTTAGTTAATAATTCGGGCATTGAACCAAAAGGTTCACCACGAAAATCACGATCTAATCCTGCGACAATAACTCTAATTCCTTTATCTGCTAAATAATCACAAACAGCGACAACATCGGAACTAAAGAATTGAACTTCATCTATTGCAACGACATCAATACGTCCATCAATGTATTTTAAAATTTCCATGGGGTTATCAATGGGAATAGATTTTATACTCATACCACTATGGGATACAATTTCATCAATACTATAACGATTATCAATGCTGGGTTTAAATACTAAAATGTTTTTCTTGGCGTACTGAAGTCTTTTAATGCGTCGAATTAGTTCTTCGGTCTTTCCAGCAAACATGCTCCCCGCAATAACTTCAATCCAGCCTTCTTTGCCTGTATAATACATAGCGCTAACTCCCTTCACTTCAAAACTCTTATATGAATTATAAATAAAAAAGACTGTTTTGCCAGTCTTTTTTCTTATTGTTCGTTTGTGTTGTTGATACCATATTTTTTATTGAATTTGTCAACACGACCAGCTGCAACAACATGTTTTTGTTTCCCTGTATAGAAGGGGTGACAATTTGAACATGTATCAACACGAATTTCTGGTTTTGTAGAACCTGTTTCAAATTCATTACCACATGTTGTACATACTACTTTGGCCTTATAATATTGAGGATGAATTCCTTGCTTCATTTTTTCACTCCTTCCGCCCTGAATTTTCCGCAAATTAAATCCAGAGTAAGTTTTACTAGATTATTATAACATATCTTGAAGTAATTTCAAGATAAATATACATTTTTATGTGCTCATGTGAATATTTGCCTTGACATTTTGGAGTTTTTCAATAATGTTACTATAACCGCGTAAAATGTGTTGGGCTTCATTGATTATTGTTGTTCCTTCAGCGATTAGTCCAGCAATTGCAAGGGAAGCCCCACCTCGTAAATCTTTCGCAACTACCTCACTACCCTTGAGGGGAGTTCTTCCTTTGATGATGACTTTATTATCATTAATGACAATATTTGCGCCCATTTTAATGAGTTCCTGACAATTTTGAAAACGGTCAGAGTAAATCGTTTCTGTAACTGTGCTAATACCATGGCTTTGCGTCAAAAGTGTAGTGATGATTTGTTGAAGATCTGTAGGAAAACCTGGATAAACATCTGTCACGATATCTGTTGGTAATAATTTATTACTATTATAAACAATGATTTTATCATCATTAATGTATGTTTTAACTCCACACTTATTTAAAGTTGTTAAAATAGCATAAAGGTGAAGATAATTAACTCGATGAATTTCTAGTGGATTTCCTAGTAAAGCGCCTAATATTAGGTATGTACCTGCTTCTATACGGTCAGGAATAACAACATAATCCGTACCATGTAGTTCTTTTACTCCGATAATCTTAATGATACTAGTACCCGCACCACTAATTTTTGCGCCCATTTGTGTCAAAAAGTTCGCAACATCTACTATTTCAGGTTCCTTCGCTGCATTATAGATTGTAGTTTCCCCTTCTGCTAGTACTGCAGCTAACATCGTGTTAATCGTTGCTCCTACACTAGGGAAAGGAAAATGGATTTCCTTACCAATTAGTTTATCCGCTTGTAAATAGATTAATTCGTTATTGATATCATACCGACAGTTTAATGTTTCAAACCCTTTTAAATGTAGATCGATTGGCCGTGGTCCTAAATAACATCCTCCAGGTAGGCGTAAAGTGGTATTCTTGAATAATCCTAAAAGCGCCCCCATAAAATAATAAGAAGCTCTAAGGGAACCCATCTTTGTGGTAGTTAATGGTGTGTTTTTTATGTTAGAACTATTAATTTCTATATATTCATTTGTAATCTTCGTGCTGACGCTTAATTCTTGTAAAATATCTATTAATACATAAACATCACTGATCTTGGGATAATTGTAGATACGAACAATACTTTTAGATAAAATACTCGCAGGAATTAATGCAACTATACTATTTTTCGCTCCATCAATGTTGATTATTCCTTCTAAAGGAACACTCCCCTTAATCACAATTTTATTCATACCTAACCCTCTCAATATGAGTCAGTTTAAAAAGTAAAAAAATCATCTAAATTGATTTTTTTCTTTTCATTTGTACGTTATAATAGTATGTAGATTGAATAAAGGTGGTGCATAAAATGCGTTATATTGAAAGGGATTTAGTTGTTGAAGCCGTTGAACGCTTATGTATCGAAGCCAATTATTATATAGAAGATGATGTGCTAAATGCCCTTAAGCGTAGTAGAAAATTAGAGACTTCATCAATTGGACAAAGGGTTCTTGACCAAATCATTGAAAATGATTTAATCGCACGTAATGATTCTGTACCGATGTGTCAAGATACAGGGATGGTAGTAGTCTTCCTGGAAATCGGTAATCTAATCCATATTGATTATGATATTTATGAAGCGATTAATGAAGGTGTTCGAAACGGTTATTTACATGGTTATTTACGGAAATCAGTAGTAAAACATCCTTTAGATCGTGTTAATACTGGTGATAATACTCCTGCAGTTATTCATACAAAAATTGTCATGGGTAATAGTTTAACCATCACACTAGCACCTAAAGGAGCAGGTAGCGAAAACATGAGTTTAGTTAAAATGCTAACCCCTGCGGATGGTTATGAAGGAGTAAAAAAATTAGTATTGGACACGATTTTTGATGCTAAGGGTAAGCCTTGTCCACCAATTATTGTTGGAGTTGGTATAGGTGGTACCTTTGAAAAATGTGCTATGCTCGCAAAAGAAGCTCTCATGCGTCCTATTGATGATGTAAGTGATGATCCAATTGCGCGCAAATTAGAAGAAGAATTATTGGAAGAAATCAATCGTCTAGGCATTGGTCCAATGGGATTTGGCGGAACACAAACGGCTCTGGCAGTCAAGGTTAATGTTTACCCTTGTCATATAGCGTCATTACCTGTAGCGGTAAATATTCAATGTCACGCAGCAAGACACAAGAAAATCGTATTATAGGGGGAGATTAAAAATGAAAATTACAACACCCTTAACTGATGAGGTTATTGAAAAATTACGAGCAGGTGATGAAGTTTACATTACAGGCAAAATTTACACTGCTCGTGATGCAGCTCATAAACGCTTAGTGGAACTCTTAAAAAATAATCAACCTTTGCCTTTTGATATTAAAGGTCAAATCATCTATTATGTTGGTCCTACTCCCGCGAAACCAGGCGAAATCATCGGTTCTGCTGGTCCTACTACTAGTAAGAGAATGGACCCCTATACACCGATGTTACTAGAAGCTGGCTTAAAGGGAATGATTGGTAAAGGCGAACGCAGTGATTATGTCAAAGATGCGATGGTAAAACATAAAGCAATTTATTTTGCAGCGATTGGTGGTGCTGGCGCTTTAATTGCTCGCACAATTAAGAGCGTAAAAGTCGTCGCTTATGATGATTTAGGAGCGGAAGCCATTCGTGAGTTAGAAGTTGTGGACTTCCCTGCCTTTGTGGTTAATGATATTTATGGAAATGATTTAATGTTAGATAATATGAGTAAATATCGAATGGAGGAATAATATGAGTAATATTTATGAAGAATCCCTATTACTACATGAAAAACATCGTGGTAAATTAGAAATTCGCTCTAAAGTTCCTGTCACTAACCAACAAGAATTAAGTTTAGCTTATTCACCTGGCGTTGCTGAACCTTGTCGTAGGATTCACCAAAACAAAGATGAAGCATATCGTTACACAAATAAAGGTAATCTTATTCCCATTGTTACTGATGGTAGTGCTGTCTTAGGATTAGGTAATATTGGTCCAGAAGCAGCTTTACCAGTCATGGAAGGTAAAGCTGTTCTTTTGAAAGAATTTGGTGGTGTTGATGCGTTCCCATTATGCCTTGCTACCCAAGATGTTGAAGAAATTATTAAAACTTGTAAGTTAATCGCTCCAACAGTAGGTGGTATCTTCTTAGAAGATATTGCAGCTCCTCGTTGTGTTGAAATCGAACGCCGCTTACAAGAAGAACTTGATATTCCTGTCTTCCATGATGATCAACACGGTACTACAATCGTGACAATCGCAGCATTAATTAACTGTTGTCGTTTAACAGGTAGAAAATTAGAAGATCTTGTCGTAGTTGTTTGTGGTGCTGGTGCTGCGGGTAGTTCGATTATCCGCATGTTACACAAACTAGGTGTTAAAGATATTATCGCCTTAAACAGCAAAGGTATTATCCATAAATCACTTAAAGATACTTATAATTCCCTCACATTAGAGATTTTAGAAATCACTAATAAGAGTGATAAAACTGGTGGTTTAAAAGAAGCATTAGTAGGTGCGGATGTCTTTATTGGAGTATCACAAGGTGGTATTCTCACTCAAGACATGGTTAAATCTATGAATAAAGATCCCTTCATCTTCGCATTAGCTAACCCTACACCTGAAATTTGGCCAGATGAAGCGAAGGAAGCTGGTGCTAAAGTTGTTGGTACAGGTCGTAGTGATTTCCCTAACCAAGTTAATAATGTCCTTGCATTCCCTGGTCTCTTCCGCGGCGCTCTTGATTGTCGAGCACGCAAAATAAATGATGAAATGAAATTAGCTGCAAGTTACGCTATCGCATACTTAATTAAAGATGAAGAGTTGTCAACAGAATATATTATCCC